>JARQTN010000231.1:68991-73809 GCA_029976695.1 Lewinellaceae bacterium | reverse complement strand
TCACGCACTCATCTGCCTCTCTCGTTTCTCCTGCTTGCGGGCATACGCATCAGCGGCTTCCCGCACCCAGGCACCGTTGTCATGGGCTTTGTTGCGGGCTTCGAGGCGCTCCTCATTGCATTGACCGTAGCCTTTCACGACCTGCCAGAATTCTGCCCAGTCGATCTCGCCGAAGTCATAGTGGCCTGTCTCTTCATTGAATTTCAGGTCGGGATCCGGGACGGTCAGGCCCAGGAATTCAGCCTGGGGTACCGTCATGTCGATGAACTTCTGCCTGAGTTCGTCATTTGAGAACCGCTTGATCTTCCATTTCATGCTTTCAGCAGTGTGGACCGAGTCCTTGTCAGAGGGGCCGAACATCATCAGGCTGGGCCACCACCACCGGTTCAATGCATCCTGAGCCATCTCTTTTTGTTCCGCCGAACCCCTGACCAGTGTCAGAAGGATCTCATACCCCTGGCGCTGGTGGAAGCTTTCCTCTTTGCAGATCCGCACCATCGCACGGGCGTAGGGGCCATAGGATGTGCGACACAAGGGAACCTGGTTCATGATCGCAGCGCCATCCACCAGCCAGCCAATCGCGCCGATATCTGCCCACGTCAGGGTCGGGTAGTTGAAAATGCTTGAATACTTTGCTTTTCCTGCAAGCAGGTCGTTGACCAGGTCTTCGCGTTTAACCCCTAAGGTCTCACACGCACTGTACAGGTACAGGCCATGTCCCGCTTCATCCTGGACTTTGGCAAGAAGCGCAACCTTTCGCCTGAGGGAAGGAGCACGTGTGATCCAGTTTCCCTCCGGTAGCATCCCCACCACTTCGGAATGGGCATGCTGTGAGATCTGGCGGATCAGTGTTTTGCGGTATTTTTCTGGCATCCAGTCCCGCGGTTCGATGCGGATTTCCTGGTCAATCTTCTCCTGAAATCTTTTTTCCAAATCGATATTTTTCATGGCAACTGATAATTTCTGTTTGTGAGTCCGGCCAGGATAAACCTGGAAATGGCACGGACAATCTGTTCTGACTTCCATTTATCCTTGATGGAAGTTTTTGGCTGGATCCAGCGAAATGATGAAATGATGGTGTTCAGCAGGAGCTCCGGATCAACCGGGATGACCTCACCCCGTTCCTGGGCTTCCCTGATCAGGGCAATAAATTTTCTTTCATATTCCTTGCGCATCTCCATAAACCGAACAAGTTTATGCGGCGGGAGGTTTTTCCATTCGTCGTTAAACACCGTCGTGGAAGTCGGTTTTGTCAGCGCGATCTCAATGTGCACCTCGATGAGTTTCCTGATTTTTTCCAGCGCTGTCGTATGCCCGGCCTGGATTTCATCCATGGAAACGGTGAAATGATTTGCGCAGTCAAAACAGATCTTCTGCAGCAGTTCACCTTTTGACCTGATATGGCTGTACAGGCTGGAGGGCTCGAGTTCTACCCGTTCTGCCAGATCCCGCATGCTTGTCGCCTGGTACCCTTTTTCCCTGAAAAGGCGTGCTGCCTCTTCGAAAATGAGCATTTTCCGGGTCATTCCTTTACCGTTCATTTCTTTCATAGGTGCTCCATTTATTTATGTTACGTCGAAATCAACAACTATTTTTTTGCTTCGGGGATGAGCCTGGCACGTCAGGATGTACCCGTCCTCGATTTCATCAGGTTCGAGTCCGTAGACCACATCCATTTTTGCTTTTCCCTCAATGAGTTTCGCTTTACAGGTGCAGCAAACGCCCCCCTTGCAGGCAAACGGTGCATCGGCCCCCTGTTCAATCACCGCCTCCAGGACCGATTTCCCCTCATACGGTATCGGCAAATCAAATGCATCGCCATCCAGGATCACCGTGGCGAGGCTTTCTTCTTCCGGGTTGTGGGGCGTGTCTTCGCGGGTTCCCCTTCCTGTAAATGCCTTGCTGGTCGGAGTCGTGAACAATTCATATTTGATCTGCTCATCGGGCACCCCTGTTTCGACAAGGTAGTTTTTCACATTCTCGATCATCATCTCCGGGCCGCACAGGAAAAACTTTGAAACCTGCTGCGGATCAAAGAAGACCTTGCTGAAGGCCGTGCATTTTTCCCTGTCAATGCGTCCGGTAAACAACGGGCTCTCCTGGCGTTCTCCGCTCAGGATGTGGTGGAGGCTGAACCTGTCGATAAACCTGCTTTTGATGGATTCGAGTTCCTCCCTGAAAATGATCCCGTCGCTCGTCCGGTTTCCGTAAAAGAGGATGAACGTACTTTTCGGCTCTGACAGCAGGATGGTCTTCACAAGGGAGATCACCGGTGTGATCCCGCTTCCGGCTGCAAATGCGACATAAAGGTTTTCTGCGTCCGGATCTACTGAATGTGTAAAACTCCCCATGGGGGGCATGACCTCAAGGATGTCTCCAACTTGCAGTTTTTCATTGGCAAAAGAGCTGAACCTTCCCCCCGGCACTTTTTTTACGGCGATGCGCCATTCATTTTCCAGGGGGCTGGAGCACAGGGAGTAGGAACGTCTCACTTCCTCACCATCAATGATGGCCCTGAATGTGAGGTGCTGTCCTGCGACATACTGAAATTCTTTCGATTCACCGTTTTGGACCGCCAGGGCAATCGAAACAGTATCCTCTGTCTCCTTTCTGATGTCCCTGATTTTCAGGGCACGAAACTTCGTCATATGGCGAAAATATAAATACGAATGATCGTTCGTAAGCAAACATACGCTGTATTCCCTGTTTCCCCAAAAACAGAATAGATAAATTTACATTTTAAGGCAGGAAAAAGAAAGAAAAACCCGCGAGGATCATAACGATCCCGGAGATGATACCGGCATTGTGTTCAAGCGGATGCCAGTTGGTCTTTTCGATGGCTTTTGAGGTAAAGGATACAAATGTGACCATGCCAATCACAGAGACCACGAGATACACAAGGGAAATGATCACAACTGCTTCCCAGCTGATACCGCCGGCGACCAGGAAGAATGCGCTGATCTCAAGGCAAGGGGAAAAAAACATGGCAACCAGCAGCAGGAAGATGATTTTGCCTTTTGACTTGTGTTCCGTCCTGACCTCCCGGTGCAGGTGGAAATGGTGGTGCCTGTAATGCTGCCAGATAAAGTAAACGCCCAGCAGGATCAGGATAGAGGGGGCGATGAATTCAAGGAAATAGATATCCTTTCCTTCGAGTGTGTTTCCGACAAAAGCAAGGACAACTCCGATGATGATTGTGCTCAGGGAATGAGCCAGGGCAACGAGGAAGGTGACGACTACTGTTTCCCTGAATGTCCATTTTTGCTTGCTGGAAATTGCAAGTACCGGGAGCCAGTGGTTGGGCAGCAACGCATGCAGCGTGCTCAGGATCGTACTGCTGATAATGAGTTCAATCATGATTGTGTATCAATTTACACAAAGCAACGGAGAAGGGCGGGACATGGGCAAAAGAAAAGTGCATACCAGTTTGGACCGATATGCACTTTGTATTTTTCTTGTCTCTGATTACCCTAAGTGGGCTACGTGTTTCATCAGTGAACTCTTCAGGTTGGATGCTTTGTTCTTGTGCCAGGTTTTTTTCTTTGCCAGTGTGTCGATCATGCTGATCACCTTGGGCAGGAATTTTTCTGCCGCCGTTTTATCCGTCATCTCACGCAGTTGCCTGATGGCTGTCCTGGCAGACTTTTTATAGTACCTGTTACGTATCCTCTTAACTGCATCCTGGCGAATACGCTTCTTTGATGATTGATGTTGAGCCATTTTCTTTCTTTTTTAAAAACGGATCGCAAAGATATATTTATTTCTCAGAAAATAAAAAGGGTATCCCCGATAATCTTCCAGGGCATACCGTCAGGATTCGGGACAGGAAATGAAGGAAAAAACTGACATTTCGATATTCTGCCTAATTCCTTTAGAGGCAAGATTTGTCGATTGACCAGCTCCTTTCTGTGGATTACCCATTACGGACTAACCTTTTTCCCGGCGAATTGTTCCTTCTTGTGGGGTTCTTGCTGCAACTCCCGGCGGCCACTCAATTGAATTATTCTTACGACCTTTGGCGTCCATTTTGAGCCGATGTTGTTTGATGCGGATGACGGAGCCGCATTCATAAAATGAAAGAAAAAGCACGAAAGAAATGAAAGACTATTCTTATGTGTTCAATGCACACCCCCAATATATTGACTCCCTCTACCGGAAGTACATGGAGGACCCTGAAAGTGTAGAACCAGGATGGCGCACTTTTTTCCAGGGATTTGAATTCGCAGCCAATGGAAGCGCACCGGCGGCTGCAGGGCAGGACCAGCAAAAGGAGTTGGCAGTGCATTCATTGATCTTCGGGTACCGGAACAGGGGGCACCTGCTTTCCACGACAAACCCGATCAAGCCCCGGCGGGACAGGAAGCCGCATCTTTCCCTCTCGGATTTCAACCTGGAAGAGGCGGACCTTGAAAAAGAGTTTGTAGCAGGTTCTGAAATTGGCATGGGCCCGGCCAGGCTGAAAGATATCATTGCCCGCCTGAATGCCATTTACTGCGGGGATATCGGTTTCGAGATTGCCCATATCGATGACCGCGAAAAGCGGAACTGGCTGAGAGACAGGATTGAAAGCAGGAATTTATCGCCTGATTTTGGCCTTGACCTGGAGAAAAAGAAGCGTATCCTGCATAAACTGAACGGGGCGACCATCTTCGAGAAGTTCCTGCACACTAAATATATCGGCCAGAAGCGGTTTTCACTGGAAGGAGGGGAGACGACAATCCCGGCACTCGATGCGATTATCAATGAAGCTGCCGAGCAGGGTGTCGGCGAATTTATCTTCGGGATGGCCCACCGGGGCAGGCTCAATGTCCTTGCCAA
>JARQTN010000231.1:55739-68891 GCA_029976695.1 Lewinellaceae bacterium | reverse complement strand
AGTGATTATGACAAGATCCTGCCCATCCTCATTCATGGTGATGCGGCAATTGCCGGCCAGGGCGTGGTGTATGAGACAGTTCAGATGAGCCAGCTCAAGGGGTACTATACAGGCGGTACCATCCATTTTGTGATCAACAACCAGATCGGCTTTACGACAGACTGGGATGATGCCCGTTCCTCAACATACAGTACTGCAGCTGCGGGGATTGTGCAGGCGCCTGTTTTTCATGTCAATGGCGACAATCCGGAAGCTGTCATCTATGCCGCCGAACTTGCTGTCGCTTACCGCCAGGAATTCAACAATGACGTGTTCATCGACATGGTATGCTACCGGAAACATGGCCATAATGAGGGTGATGATCCAAAATTCACTCAGCCTAAAATGTACGACATCATCAGCAAGCACCCGAATCCACGGGAGGTGTATGTCGGGATCCTGGATGAAAGGGGCGACCTTGAAAGGGAGCTCGCCCAGGAAATGGAGAAAGGGTTTTGGGCTGAATTGCAGGAAAGGCTTGATATGGTGAAGCAAAAGCCGTTGCCCTATACCTACCAGGAACCCGAGGAAGAATGGCGCAAGCTGAAGAAACAAACGACACCTGAAGATTTTGAATTTTCGCCCGAAACGGGGGTTCATCCAGCAAGGATGGAGCACATCATCAAGCATTTGCTCACGGTTCCGAAGGGCTTCAACCAGCTCAGGAAGTTACAGCGTCTGATCAAATCAGGCAAAAAACTGATCGAAGCGAAAAAGCTTGACTGGGCACTTGCCGAGCTACTGGCATATGGTACGATCCTGATGGACGGTCGTGACGTAAGGATGAGCGGTCAGGATGTAAAGCGGGGAACTTTCTCCCACCGGCATTCCATCCTCCACGACGTGGAGACAGGCGAGGAGATAAACCGCCTGGACGGCCTTTCGGATGACCAGGGCAGGTTCATGATCTATAATTCACTGCTTTCTGAATTTGCCGTGCTTGGCTTTGAATACGGGTATTCTTTGGCAACCCCCAACTCGCTTGTCATCTGGGAGGCCCAGTTTGGTGATTTTTACAATGGGGCGCAAGTGATGCTTGACCAGTACATCTTTGCAGCAGAAAGCAAATGGCGCAGGATGAGCGGCCTTGTGATGCTTTTGCCCCACGGGTATGAGGGCCAGGGACCTGAACACTCCAGTGCGCGCCTGGAAAGATTCCTGCAGGCTTGTGCCGAATACAATATCACAGTGGCCAACATCACCACCCCGGCCAATTTCTTCCATGCCATGCGCCGGCAGCTGGAAAGACCTTTTCGCAAACCGCTGGTCGTGATGTCGCCAAAATCGCTGCTTAGGCATCCGCTTTGTGTTTCCGACATTGAAGATTTCCATCAGGAAACACATTTCCACGAGTATTACGATGATCCGGAAGTCCAGGATCAGGATGTCAAGAAACTCCGCAGGGTGATCTTCTGTTCAGGAAAAGTCTACTATGATCTCCTTGAGCGGAAAGCCAGCGAGGAACACAAGGACGTGGCGATCCTCCGTATCGAGCAGCTGTATCCTTTTCCCAAAAAACAGCTTACAGAAATCATGGATAAATATGCCGGCATCGAAAAATTCTGGGTGCAGGAAGAACCCTCCAATATGGGTGCCTGGGTGTACATCAAGGACCTGCTTTCGATCGATGCGGCCCACCTGGTTGCACGAAAAGCAAGTGCATCGCCTGCGACGGGATACAAAAAAGTGCATGACGAGCAGCAGGAGGACATCCTCAAAAGGGCATTTGCCTGAGGGTTAGTTTCCATTCAGGAAAATGAATGATATCCCGACCTGGTTGAATTTTTCAGGCATCTCCCCGGAGGATTGCCCATTGATCAATGAATCCAGCGGGCCCTGGTCCCATGCATCCCAGTAAAATTGTGCGTAGGGGCGGATGGCGACCGAAGTCATCCCCTCATTCCGGAAATGGATCGTGAGATAGACTTTGTTCCCGAGCGTGTTTTGGGAGAACTGTTCACTGGCATCCGGAAATTCGAAATTCGCATTGATCCTGCGCATTTGGTAGCTGATATCCGATCCGATGCCGACCGGGCCAAACATGGCTTCCGCCCCGAATGCGACTCCATACGAGCTGTAGTTCAATCTGTTTTTTACATCTGAAAGCGAGCTCAACGCCGGCGTCCGTGCCTGTTTGTTCGCCATCCTTGTAAACAGGTTCAATTCGATCGCGATCCCATCAAAATCATATCTTCCCCCGACAACAAGGCCATGTAAAAAATGAAGTGATCTGAATTCCTGTTCGTACATGGATAGCTCGTTATGCCTCGAGATCAATTGATTATGCGCCGTTGCATGTAGATACCCGGGCTCATACGCAACCGAGATCCTGAATTGTGCTTCAGTGTTCGCGAAAAGGGTGATCCAGAGGCAGAGTACGAGTGTGTTTCTGATGGCCATCCTTCCGGGTGGGCTTTGGTTCCATTACTAAGATAAACATATTTAAGTCTTATTTTTGGCAAAAATCGAACAGAGCATGGCCAAAAGGAAGCACCAGAAAACCGTAAAGCGGAAAAAGAAGAAAAAACTTCCAAAGCTGCGCACACCCTTTTTTGAACAGGGTTTCTGGAAGTCCCACTGGAAAGAATCACTCATCATCGGGATTACGGCGATTGCCCTGTATGCCATGTGCATCAATTATGAGTATGTACTTGATGACCAGATTGTCATTACCAAAAATGATTTCACGAAGAAGGGATTCGCGGGGGTTGGCGATATCCTCACAACAGAAAGTTTTACAGGGTACTTCGGAGAGCAGAAAGATTTGCTTGCTGGTGCACGCTACAGGCCTTTGTCCATTATTACGTTTGCGATTGAATACGGGATCATAGGCGGTCTCAACAGGCAGGTAAGCCATGCGATCAATATCCTGCTATATGCCTTTTTAGGCTTGATGATTTTCCGGTTGCTTGCACTCCTTTTTCCGACAGAGAATGAAAAATACTGGTTCCTCACACTGCCCTTTATTGCAGCGATGCTTTATGTCACCCACCCGGTCCATAGTGAAGTCGTGGCGAATATCAAGGGGAGGGATGAGTTGATGACCATGATGGGCAGTGTGGCCTGTCTGTATGCGGTCCTGAGGTATTCTGAATTCGGGAACAAGTTGTGGTGGGTTGCCTCCGGCGTGCTCATGTTCCTGGCCCTGATGGCCAAGGAAAATGCACTCACATTCATGGCTGTCATTCCATTGACACTGTACTTTTACACCCGGTCGGACCTCAGGGCACATCTCATGGCCCTGGCCCCGTCTCTTATCGGGGTGATCCTTTATTTTGTCTTCCGGTACAATGCAATCGGTTTTCTTTTTGACTCACCAACCGTTGTAACCGATGTCATGAATGACCCTTTCGTTGGCATGAATGGTGGAGAGAAATCAGCAACCATCATGTATACGCTTGGTGAGTATATCCGACTCCTGTTTTTTCCGCATCCGCTCACCCATGACTATTACCCATATCATGTCCCGGTCATGCACTGGGGTAAGATGGCGACGCTTGCTTCCTTTTTCATGTATACAGGACTGGTGGTTCTGGCATTGAAAGGCCTGCGGAAGAAAACCACGATTTCTTACGGGATCCTCTATTACTTTATTACCCTGTCTATCGTCTCCAATATCGTCGTGGTAGTCGGCACATTTATGAATGAGCGCTTCCTGTTCATGCCTTCACTAGGTTTTGCCATTGTGCTTGCTTACCTGTTGACGAGATACCTGCCGTCGCTCGAAACAAGAAATCCGCTGTTCAGGACAATCGCGATAGCCCTGACGGTCATCTATCTCGGGGGATTTGCTTTTCGCACGATTACGCGGGTACCAGTCTGGAAGAACCCGCTCACATTAAACGGGGCGGCGGTCACTGTCTCTGAAAACAGTGCCCGGTCAAATTGCTTCATGGCCACGGCACTATATAATAAGGCGCGCGGCACAGAAGACAGCCAGGAAAAGTTGGGCCTGATCCAGGAGGCAGGGTATTTTATCCGAAGGTCACTGGACATCCTTCCACAGTATGGCAGTGCGAACCAGATGTATGCCGGCGTCCTCGCTGAGGAGTACCTCTTCGATAATAACCTGGACAAACTCCTGGATGGCTACCGGGGCATCCTGAGAAACCGGGCAAAAGTGACCTACATCTTCCAGTTTACCGAATACCTGCTGAAACGCAACCCGGGAAATGCTAAAATTTTGAATTTCCTCTATGACGCGGGGTACGAAATCATTGGCAAACAACACGGGAGATATGCAGATGGCATGGATTATATCCAGAAAGGCCTGGAGTTCAACCCGGACAATGCCCGGTTGAACTATGCAGCGGGGAAGCTTTTCGAATTGATGGGTGATGCCGGACAGGCAAGTACATACCTGAACAAAGCTTATTCGATCAATCCGGGACTGCGCAACCTGCAATAGTTTTCACAGGGGATTACGCGGACATGACGAACACACTTTTTCAGATTGCGCTTACGCGCATACCCAAAGTCGGTCCGGTGACCGCAAAGAATCTGATCAGTTACTGCGGGAGCCCGGAAGCAGTTTTCAGGCAAAGGAAAGCTGCGCTCCTCAAAATACCTGGCGTGGGAGAGGAAATCGCTTCACGCGTGCTCCATGCACGGAAGATCTTTTCCGAAGCAGAACAAATCCTGACCCAATGCAGCCGTCAGCAGGTCGGGATCCGATTCTACCTGGATGCAGGGTTTCCCAGGCGGCTACACCATATCCCGGACAGCCCGCTTGTCTTGTATGTAAAGGGCTCTCCCGACCTGAACCATCCACGCATACTTGCCGTGGTGGGTACCCGCTCGCCTACGGCAACCGGCAGGGAAATGGCCGAAAAATTGATCAGCGACCTGTCCAAATACGATGTCCTGATCGTCAGCGGGCTGGCATACGGGATCGATATCGCCGCACACCAGTACTGCCTCCGTTCGGGTGTGCCGACAATCGGCATATTGGGCAGTGGCCTTGGCCGGATCTATCCATATGCCCACCGCCATGTGGCAGCTAAAATGATCGAAGAAAATGGCGGGCTTGTGACCGAGTTTGAATACGCTGCCGGGCCGGACCGTGAAAACTTCCCGATGAGAAACAGGCTGATTGCCGGCCTTTCTGATGGCGTGATCATCGTGGAGTCTGCCACGAAGGGAGGGAGTATGATCACGGCAAACATGGCCAATGATTACAATAAGGATGTCTTCGCCGTTCCGGGCCGCCCTGTTGACCCCAAATCCCGGGGCTGCAATGCGTTGATCCGGGAAAACCGGGCACATCTTGCCGAAGATGGAACGGATATCGCGCGGTTGCTGAGATGGAAAGAACCTGATGAAATGAAGGCGATACAGCGGAAGATTTTTGTGGAACTTGATGAAGAAGAAAAACTCATTGCCGAAATGGTAAAGGCCCACAAGGAACCAGAAATCGACTTCCTGCTGCACTTATCAAAAATGCAGATGAGCAAACTTGCCACAGTTTTGCTAAGTTTGGAGTTTAAGGGGGTTATAAAATCACTCCCTGGAAAGAAATATCGATACCTTCATCAATAACCAAGCCTCATGCCTGTCAAAAACCTGGTGAGCATCTTGTCCTTTCTGTTTATCTGGATCTTCTTTTCCGGCTGCAAATTACCTGTTCAGACGGATCGGACACCCACGGAACATATTGTGCTCCAGTCAGGAGATGAAGAGAGCAGGATAGCCGAGAATATCATCCTGCTGATCGGAGACGGAATGGGATTGAGCCAGATCACCGCCGGCATGTATCTCAATGGAAACCGCACGATATTTGAAAAGCTGCCGATCGTAGGCCTGCATAAATCCTATTCTGCAGACAACCTTGTGACGGATTCTGCAGCCGGTGCGACCGCTTTTGCCAGCGGAGTGAAGACGTTCAACGGGGCAGTCGGTGTTGATATCGAAGGCAATCCTGTCAGGACGATCCTGGAGGAAGTGGAGGCCAGGGGCATGAAGACCGGGCTTGTGACGAGTTCTTCCATTGTCCACGCCACTCCGGCAGCATTCATCGCCCATGTGAAAAACCGGAAGGATTATGAAACGATCGCCGCCGATTTCCTGAGAACTGAAGTCGATTTTTTTGTTGGTGGCGGGAAGGCCTATTTTGAACGCCGTGTTGACGGGCGGAACCTGTATAAGGAACTGGAAAAGAAGGGGTATTTCGTCTCGGATTATTTCGAGGAACCGCTGGAAGAGATCGAAATGCCCCGAAACAGGAAGTTTGCCTACTTCACCGCAGACAAGGAACCATTGCCTTATTCCCAGGGGCGTGACTACCTTCGGGATGCTTCAAGAAAGGCGATGCATTACCTTGACCGTGTCAGCCGTGATAAAGGGTTCTTTTTAATGATAGAGGGGGCTCAGATCGACTGGGGCGGGCATGCGAATGACCCGGAGTATGTCCTTTCAGAACTGCAGGAATTTGAAAGTGTCATTTCAGATGCGCTCGCTTTTGCCCGTGAGAAGGGCAATACGCTTGTAATCGTGACGGCTGACCATGAAACAGGAGGCTTTGCGATCAATCCTGAATCCACCTCGGAGGACCTGAATATAGATTTTACGACAGAAGGGCATACAGCTACGATGATCCCAGTATTTTCGTATGGGCCCGGTTCACCGCTGTTTGGCGGGTTGTATGAAAACACAGAGATCTATTCGAAAATGAAGCAGGTATTGGGGCTCTATGTAAACTAGTTTTTCAAAGGTGCCTTTCGGCGTGGTATGAAGACCTTACAAGCGGCCCGCTTTCCACAAAATCAAAGCCGCGTTTCAAACCTTCTTCCTTGTACATGGCGAATGTATCCGGATGGACAAATTCCTCAACTGCCAAGTGCATCGGGGTGGGCTGAAGGTACTGGCCGATCGTCAGCACATCACAACCATGTGCAACAAGGTCATCCATGATTTCAAAGACTTCCTCAGGGGTTTCGCCGATGCCAACCATGATGCCTGATTTCGTTCGTTTGCCGTACGCCTTGGTCTTTTTGATTTGTTCAAGGCTGCGTGCATATTTTGCCTGCGGCCTCACTTTGCGGTAGAGGCTTTTTACGGTTTCCATATTGTGTGAAACGACCTCCTGCCCGGCGCTGATCATGCGTTCGAGCGCTTCCCAGTTTGCCCGGGTGTCGGGGATCAGGGTTTCAATCGTGGTTTCCGGGCTCAGTTCCTTCACGGCACGCACCGTTTGGTACCAGATCTCGGCTCCCCTGTCTTTCAGTTCATCCCTGTTGACAGAGGTGATCACGGCATGTTTGACCTGCATCAGTTTGATTGCTTCAGCCACTCGTCGTGGTTCATCCTCATCGTATTCAGGGGGCCTGCCGGTTTTGACGGCGCAAAATGAACAGGACCTGGTACATACATTGCCCAGGATCATGAAAGTGGCGGTTCCGGCACCCCAGCATTCACCCATATTCGGGCAATTCCCGCTCTGGCAGATCGTATGCAACTTGTACTGGTCCACGAGGGACCTGACGTGCTGGTAATTCTTTCCGATGGGTAATTTCACGCGCAACCAGTCCGGCTTCCGTTTCCGGGAAGTACTGGATTCTGCTACCGGTAACTTCACTTTCATCTCACAAAATTTCGTCTACCTGCTAACAATATGCAATATTAATAGTTTTTAGTACAGGATCGGCTTGATTGAATTTTTGTATCTTTCATTTGATCAACACAATGGCAGTGACTGGAAAAAAAATCCGGATTTTATGGATCGTTTGTATCCTTGCCATCGCAGGTGCAGACCTGTTGGCCCAGAAAGTCATTTTGCCCAAACAGATCGATCAAAGTTTACGCGGTATCATTTATAAGCGGGAATGGGTTTTCGATGGGGCCATCCATTCCAATGGTTTTGCTGTGGGCGTAAACATCGGAAAGATCCTGACATATTACAAAACGCGTTATTACCACCTTAACTTCGGCATCCTCCGGCATCCCAGGGAATACCGACAGCCGGTCAATTTCCAGGGTGGGGCCGGTTTTATCAAGACCTCCTCCGCATTTGCATTCGGTAAGCAGAATAACCTCCTGGTCCTCCGCGGCGGAATGGGTGAAAAGCGGTATTTCTCAGAGAAAGCAAAACGGAAAGGCGTGGCTGTCGGCGTGAGTTATGAAGGCGGGGCATCATTGGGGATCCTGAAACCCTATTACCTGGAAATCAGCCGGGTGGAGCCAGGCGGTATTGACGATATTATCTCCACGGAAAAGTATTCAGAAGAGAACAAGGATTATTTCCTTGACGAGAACAGGATTCTCGGCTCTGCGAATTTCTTTACCGGCATCGATGAGATTTCAATCGTGCCCGGTTTCCATGCCAAAGTAGCCGCACATTTCAGCCTCGGGGCATTTGACCAGATCGCCAAAGCCATTGAAATTGGCCTGATGATCGACGGCTATTTCCGAAAGGTGCCCATCATGATCCTGGAGCGAAATACCTCCATGTTTTTCAACGCGTATATTTCTGTGCAGTTGGGAAAACGGTGGTAATTCTTCCAGAAGCGCATAAAAAAGAAAAGTTTTCCATTCATTCTATTGTTTTCTTGGCCAGATCACTTATTATCGTATCTCAATAGCAGGAGATCAAAGCGATGGTCAAATACCTTTCAGAACAGAATTCAATAGCCAACTCATTTGTTCGAAACCTCCGTGATGCAAAGCTGCAGACAAACCGTAACAGGTTTCGAAAAAACCTGTTTCGCCTGGGGCAACTCTTTGCCTACGAGGTGAGCAAGACATTCCAGTACAGGAGCCTGGAGGTTGAAACACCCTTGGGAACGGCAACTGCCGCGTTGCCCGATGAACGTGTTGTCCTGGGGACCATACTCCGTGCAGGCTTGCCGATGCATGATGGCATGCTCAGTTATTTTGATGATGCCGAAAGCGCCTTTGTCAGTGCATTCCGCAAGCATCATAAGGACGGGACTTTTGAGGTCCACCTGAATTATGTGAATTGTCCGGACCTGGATGGCAAGATCCTGGTGGTGACGGACCCGATGATCGCGACCGGATCCTCGATCGAGGCTTCATTGAAAGCACTGCTGGAGTCGGGAGAGCCCAGGGAGATCCATATTGTCACCGTCATCGCTTCCTCATACGGGCTGAATTATGTCAACCGCATCTTTCCGAATGTACATATCTGGCTATGTGAAGAGGATGAGGAGCTGACAGCAAAGTCGTATATCGTGCCTGGCCTGGGTGATGCAGGTGATCTGGCTTTTGGTGGAAAAAAGGAAGATTAGTCGACCCAAAGCATGCAACACCCGCGATCATGGATCAATCATCAATGAATTTCTGGGCAATTCTTACCGGGACGATCCTTTGTCTGGGGGCTGGTTTCCTTTGGTACGGTCCGTTATTCGGGATTGTTCGCCAAAAGTCAGATCGCACCCCGAAGGAGGTAAGGAAAAGATACAGAACAGAACTCTTGATCGGGCCTGCATTCATCCTGCTTTTTATGATCGGGATGATCGTAGCAGCATTGCTGCCTGCCGGGTCGGACTGGTCGGATGGAGTTTTACTCGGAGCCATCCTGGGGCTTGGGCCTGCGGCCGGGGTGGGGTTGAATGCAATTTTCTCGAAGGGCAGCTTTCCGCACTTCCTGATCGATGGCGGGTATCTCTTCATTGTGTTCGTCATTTTTGGAATCATTACAGGGGTTTGGCATGTCTAATGGTCTGAGTCCATCCGTCATCCTGGTGATCATTGTCGCCTATTTTGCTATCCTGATGGTGATTTCATGGTGGACGAGCCGTTCATCAGACAATGAAGATTTTTTCATTGCAGGCAGAAAGTCACCCTGGATGCTGGTCGCCATCGGCATGATCGGTGCCAGCCTTTCCGGCGTCACGTTCATTTCAGTGCCGGGTGTGGTCGGGGCAGGCGGCCTGAACCAGTCATACGCATACATGCAAATCGTGATCGGCTACCTGATCGGGTACGCGGTGATTGCATTGGTGCTCATGCCGATGTACTACAGACTCAACCTGATTTCGATCTACGGTTACCTTGAAAAAAGATTCGGGAAAGTTTCCTATAAAACAGGTGCTGCATTCTTCCTCCTTTCCAGGGTCATTGGTGCCTCATTCCGGTTATTCCTGGTCGCGATCGTGATGCAAAAATTTGTCCTTGAACCGTTTGGTGTTCCGTTTTGGCTCACTGTGTCGGCCACCATCGTCCTGATCTGGATCTATACATACCAGGGCGGTATCAAGACCATCGTCGTTACAGATACCCTGCAGACTGTTTGCATGATCTCGGCGGTGACGCTCACCATTTTCGCGATCGGGAATGAAATGGGACTTTCGGCCGGCGGCATGATCAGCAAGATCGCAAAAAGCGATTACAGCCAGATCTTCTTTTTTGAGGGGGGCTGGTCCGATCCGAATAATTTTTTCAAGCAGGTGCTCAGCGGTGCGCTGATCACGATCGTGATGACCGGGATGGACCAGGACATGATGCAGAAAAACCTTTCATGCAAGAATATCGGGGATGCGCAGAAGAACATGTTCACGTTCAGTACCATCCTTGTTTTTGCAAACCTGCTTTTCCTCACGCTGGGTGCCCTTCTCTGGATCTATGCGGGAGAATTTGATGTGGCCATTCCTGTACGCACAGATCAGCTCTACCCGGAAATCGCCCTGAACCATTTGTCGCCGGTCATCGGAATTGTGTTTATCCTGGGATTGATTGCGGCAGCTTACAGCAGTGCAGACTCGGCGCTTACCTCCCTGACCACCGCGTTTTGTGTGGATTTCCTTGATTTTGAAAAAAAGAAAGGGCTAGCCGGGGAAGCCGAGCTCAAGCGGACCAGGTGGATTGTCCACATCACCTTTTCCATTCTGCTCTTCCTGATGATCCTTTTTTTCAATTCATTGTCTGACGATGCAGTGATCAACAACCTGTTTGTGGCAGCGACCTATACCTATGGCCCGCTCCTAGGTCTTTTTTCCTTCGGGATGATGACGAAGCGGCCGATCAGGGACAAGTGGGCGATTCTTGTATGTCTCGCTGCACCGATCCTATCCTACGTGATCGATACAAATTCGGTGCAGTGGTTCAATGGGTTCCAGTTTGGCTTCCTGATCCTGGCGCTCAACGGACTGCTTACCTTTGCCGGATTATGGATCATTTCTAAACCCAAATCTGCCTGACCGATGAAAAAAATCACTGAAGAGCCCTCTAATTACCGGCACCTGGAACAAATGTCCGTGTCGGAGCTGCTGTACAACATCAACCGGGAAGATCACAAGGTGGCACCCGCCGTCAAGGAGCAGATCCCGGTGATCATTCCCCTTGTGGAGGCAATCGTGGATCGGATGGAGCAGGGGGGAAGGTTGTTCTATATCGGTGCAGGTACGAGCGGCAGGTTGGGGATCGTGGATGCGAGCGAGTGCCCCCCGACATTCGGGGTACCCTTTGACTGGGTGATCGGCATGATGGCAGGAGGAGACGAGGCCATCCGGAGAGCAAAGGAATTTGCCGAGGATGATGTGCACGAGGCCATAAAAGACCTCGGAGAATATGAGATTGACCAGCGTGATGTGGTGATCGGTATCGCTGCATCAGGGACAACACCCTATGTCATTGGCGGACTGAAGGATTGTAGGGAGAAAGGGATCCTGACGGGGTGTATCACATGCAACCCGGGTGCTCCTGTGACGGAGCATGCGGACCATCCGATCGTGGTCGTTGTCGGGCCGGAGTTTGTGACCGGCAGCACCCGCATGAAATCCGGCACCGCACAGAAGCTGGTACTGAATATGATTTCCACTTCTGTCATGATCCGTTTGGGCAGGGTAGAAGACAACAAAATGGTGGATATGCAACTTACGAACAATAAACTCGTCGACCGGGGTACGCGGATGATCATTGAAAAGACAGGGCTTGCCTATGAAGCCGCACAGGAGGCATTGCTGAAATTTGGCAGTGTGCGGGAAGCTGTGAAGCAGATCCGGGATCAATAATTTGTTCCTCTTTTGATTTTATTCCCAATGTTCGGGCTTTTCCCGCCTCCGTTCAGACAGCGTCTTGTCAAAGACATCCCGCTCAAAGAAATATTCCGTACCGCTTTCCTCCAGTTGGTATTCAACGGGCTCTTCATCCTGCTCAATTTCATTTTTAAACAGCCATGCGACCAGGATGCCTGCAATGCCGCCAAGAAGATGGCTTTCCCAGGATACGCCAGGCTGGTTGGGGAGAATGCCGGCAAACATCGGGCTGTACATGAACAGCATAATCAGGGCAAGGATGATCGATTTGATATTCCGCCGGAAGATGCCTGTCCAGAAGATGAAAGCGATGAGGCCGTATACAACGCCACTGGCCCCGATATGGTAGACCGGTCGCCCGAATATCCAGACGAAAATCCCCGTAAGTACGTAAATCAGGATAAAGCTTTTAAGTGCAACCCTCTTGTAGAAAGCAAACAGGATGAAACTCAGGGCGATGAATGTGATGGAATTCCGGATCAGGTGTCCCCAGTCCCCATGGATCACTGGTGCGAACAGGATCCCCTGCAAACCGCTTAGTTTCCTCGGGAAAAGGCCCATGGACCCGTTGGGCCAGCTGGTTGCTACTTTCAGCAGGTGGATCAGCCAGAGGAATATGGTAAATCCAGCCGGAAAAATCGCTGCCTTTATCAGTTCTGCTGGCTTGCTCCTGGACATCGCTCTTCGGGATTTTTTGTCATTTGAAGAATGGCATGTCAGTTCGACTGGAATTTCCGCCCGATCAGGCGAATGAATTCAAGAGCCTTTTCTGCTTTTTCTTCTGAACTCCATTGGTTTGATTGTGCAACTCCTGTGATCAGGAATTCCCTCGCCTGGTCGTAAGATTCGAATCCGTTTACCCTTTTCAGTGTTTCCTGGAAGAGATCATGATCTTTACCGAACAATTCGTTTATCGTTGAAATGCGGTCGTTGATTCCCATTGCATCCTCAACCAGCCGGATCGGTTTGGCGCTTAACCTCGATGCAAGGTCTTCGCCTTTGGGCAATTCAAAAAGCGCTTCCAGCTCAGGGTTTGTAGCGGCATGTACCGGGTTTTCAACGATATGGCCAGGCTCTTTCTCCTGCCATTCAGAGTCTTCTGCCGGAGTTTCAGTCAGGCCGG
>JARQTN010000231.1:38197-55639 GCA_029976695.1 Lewinellaceae bacterium | reverse complement strand
CTTTGATGTATGTTTTAAGCAGGTCATGTTCAAGGGTGGAAAAAGATTCGTCCACGTTTTCGACGAGCACATTGATTTTTGCCAGGAGGCGTTTTGCTTTTTCGATATCCATGCGATGATCAATCAGGTTTTGGATCTTCCCATTTTCGGGAAAGAATTTGTAAATCTATAAATTTCAGCCTATTTGTACATTTCCGATTACCGGAGCCGGTTTTGTGTTCTGATCCTTTCCAGGCTCACATTAAGAATGGCAGGAGGAGGGGATTTGTTGTATCCGGTCAGAAAAAGGACTCAACCTTCTTTTCCAGAGCAGATCTGACAACCTGTGGCTGGCACTGGTGCCATTTGATTGTTGCAGCGCCTTGAAAACGCATGAAACCGACAAGTGCTTCTGCGAATTCGTGGATCAGCCGGTCATCGAATCTTGCACCATCTTCAAGGACGAGGTTTTTGATATGGAGGATATTTCGTTTCCTCTCCGCTTTCATGTCGGCCCGGCCAATCATTTCGGTGCCATAGAGGACCGGCAACGAAAAATAACCATACTTGCGCTTGACTTTGGGCACATAGCATTCGATCTGGTAATCAAACCCGAATAGATCCAGCAGCCTTTCCCTCTGGATGACCAGGTTGTCAAAAGGTGAGAGGAAACGCACTTTTTTCCGGACCCTTGGGATGTGTTCAAGGTTTTCAATCGTCGTATAGTACACGGCGTCCACCCCTTTCACGTACATGGGGATGATGTGTTCCTCGTGAAGCATTTTTTCGATTTCATCCTTCACCATATTGCCCATGCCTTTCCGCTGGTAGGACATGGAAGCTGCGCTTGCAAATCCATGTGCGTGTATCGTGCGCCGGATGAGGAAGCGGGCATATTCGCTTCGTGATGGCTCTTCGCAGTTGATCCCTTCGGGTAACGCACGGTCAGCCAGGTCATATACTTTTTGGAACTTTTCCCGGTGTGTGACGACCAGTTTCCCTTCAAAAAATAGCCTTTCAAGGGCCAGTTTTGCAGGTTTCCAGTCCCACCAGCCATCCCCTTTCCTGTTTCGCGTGGCCTTGAAGTCCCTTGCCATCAAGGGGCCTTCATTCAGGATCCTTTCAAGTACCCGGGATTTGATTTTCGGATCTGATTTTGGCCAGGGGTCCCTGTGTTCACGAAAATACCTTTTGATTGGCAATGTGTACCTGTAATCTTCCACAGGCAGGTAGGAAAGGGCATGGCTCCAGTGTTCAATGATCTTCCTGTCGTCCTTCTGGAGAATCCGCAGGTGCTTTTTCCTGTAGTCTGGAAGCCTTGACCAGAGCACATGGTGATGGGCCCGTTCTACAACTGAAATCGTATCGATCTGCACGTAGCCGATTTGACGGATCGCGCAGAGGATGCCCTGCTTCCCCCTGCCGAAAGCTGATTTGCAGTGCAGTCCCTGTGCCCCGATGGCCATCCTTCGTGCCTGTTCAATATGAATCGTTCTGGCTTTCATACAATTCGATGGGATGGATGCTGCGAGATAAAATATGAATTCCATCTGAATTCTGGAGGCTTTATTTATCTTTCGCATCCAATCAACACTGAGTCATGTTTCTTGAGCCGGCATTCAGAGGACAGCGGAGCGGATGGATAGAGGTCGTGTGCGGATCGATGTTTTCAGGCAAGACTGAAGAACTGATCAGGCGCCTGAAGCGGGCCAAAATCGCAAACCAGAAAGTCGAGATCTACAAACCGGCAAAAGACACCCGGTATGACCAATCCAATGTGGTTTCCCATGATGAAAACACATTGCTCTCCAGGCCGATCCAGCATTCTTCAGAGATCCTTGATTCCGTAGGTGATGCCCAGGTGGTCGGTGTCGATGAGGCCCAGTTTTTTGATGATGACTTGCCCCATGTATGCGAAAAACTGGCAATCCGCGGGGTACGTGTCATCGTGGCAGGGCTGGACATGGATTTCAAGGGAAGGCCTTTCGGGCCCATGCCGCACCTCCTATCCATCGCGGAGTATATCACCAAATTGCACGCGATCTGCCACCATTGCGGCAGCCTGGCAACACATTCATACAGGCTCTCGAATGACGTGGAGACGGTGGTCCTGGGCGAACAGGACAAATACGAAGCCCGCTGCCGGATCTGTTACCAGATGGGGAATATCCTCGACCTGAGAAGCTGACATTTCAGACCTTGATGAATATCCTCTTTTTCCAGAGCAGATATGCCACCAGCCAATGCAAGGCGACATAAGTCAGGCCGAATAACAATGAACCGTTCAGGTTGCCGGCAAGGGGCACAAAAATGTGCTGGTAGATCCAGGCATACCCCGTCATGGTTTCTCCGCCTTCCTGCCACCTGATGACGTAGATCAGGATTTTCACCAGGATTATGGACAGCGCATAGATAAAGAGCGGGTTGACCCCGAATACGACCAGGGGTGAGGCCCATTTTTTCCATCCTTTATATTCGATCAGCCAGTAGAAAAAAGCAAGGAGGACGCTGGCAATACCGGCTGTATACAGCACATACGAGCTGGTCCAAAGGGGCTTGTTGATCGGAAACCAGCGATCCCATACGAGTGCGATCAGGATGGCTCCAATTCCAAAGCCAACCAGGTTCCGGACCGCCTGCGTCATTGACCTGCCGAGGTCGATGAGCTGCCCGACAAGAAAACCGATGATCACGGTGCCGACCGCAGGGATTGAACTGAGCAGCCCTTCCGGATCAAAGGGGATGCCGAATCCACCATACAGGTGACTCTCGGACAGCAGGACGATATCGACTGTCCGGGCGAAATTCCCTTCCAGGCTGTAGGGGTCCGGACCGCCAAACAAGGCCATGATCCCCCAGTAAGCAAGCAGGATCACAATGGTCATTGCAGGCAACCATTTTCTGGGCGCCGAAAGGCAGATCAGCGCACCCAGGAAAAAGGCCACGGCAATACGCTGCAGGACCCCCATGATTCTGAACGTCTCAAATGAGGTGGTGTAGAAAGGGAAGACATTGAGGAATAACCCGATGAGGAAGATCAGTGCGGCCCGCTTCGCAAGTTTCCTGAATGCATTGCTGTTCATTTTGTGGTCGAATTTCCTGAAAGAAAACCACATGGATACACCGACGATGAAGAGGAAGAATGGAAATACAAGGTCTGTCGGGGTACATCCGTGCCATTTGGCATGGCGCAGCGGAGCATACACATACTGCCAGCTTCCCGGTGTGTTGACAAGGATCATGCCGGCGATCGTAAGGCCCCGGAAAGCATCCAGGGAAGTGAGGCGCTTGTTGGTTTTCATCAGTCCTGTTTTACTGGTAATCGCGGAGAAATGTACTACTTTTGCCCTTTCTGACAAACTGAAATACCAACCATGGAGAAAAGAAAGATCTCATCTGCACTCATTTCCGTTTACCACAAAGAAGGACTCGAAGCGATCGTCCGAAAACTGCACGATCTCGGCGTTGCGCTATATTCAACAGGCGGGACGCAAAAGTATATCGAGTCCCTGGACGTCCCCGTGCATCGCGTTGAGGACCTGACGGGCTATCCCTCCATCCTGGACGGTCGGGTCAAAACCCTTCACCCGAAGGTCTTTGGAGGCATCCTCGCGCGCAGGGAGGATAACCATCTTGCCCAACTCAAACAGTACGAGATCCCGTCTCTTGATGTAGTGATCGTTGACCTGTATCCTTTCGAGGAAACCGTTGCGCAGACAGATGATGAATCACAGATCATCGAAAAAATCGATATCGGGGGGATCTCACTCATCCGTGCTGCGGCAAAGAATTATAAAGACGTGCTTATCGTGCCATCACAGGAAACATACGGGCCATTTCTGGACCTGCTGAACAGCGGGGAGGGGAGTACGGGCCTGGATGACCGGCAATGGTTTGCCACGAAAGCCTTTGAGGTAAGCTCCCATTATGATTATCATATTCACAAATTCTTTGCACGCAAAGAGGAGAAGCGTCCATTCAAGCAGAGCATCCACTCCAGCACACCTCTCAGGTATGGGGAGAACCCCCACCAGGAGGCTGCGTTTTTCGGGGACCTGGAGGTCCTCTTTTCAAAGCTGGGTGGCAAGGAACTTTCCTTCAATAACCTTGTGGATGTGGACGCCGCGATCAACCTGATGGCGGAGTTCCGCGATGAACCACCCACATTTGCGGTTTTGAAACACACGAACGCATGCGGGGTCGCCACGAGGGATACGATCTTGGAAGCCTGGGAGGCAGCCCTTGCCGGCGATCCTGTATCCGCTTTCGGGGGTATCCTGATTGCCAATGATACGATCGACCTGCAGACGGCCGAAGCAATTGACAAGATCTTTTACGAGGTTGTGATCGCACCGGATTATACCACCGATGCACAGGAATACCTGATGCAGAAGAAAAAGCGGGTACTGCTCAGGCTCCATGCCTATCCACGGGAAAAGAAGGTATTCAAGAGCATCCTGAACGGCGTGATTGAGCAGGATGCCGACCTGTTGATGGAAACGGCCGCAGACCTGAAGACGGTAACGGTTCAGGCGCCAACGGGAAAGGAAATCGATGATCTCGTATTTGCGAACAAATGCGTGAAGCACCTGAAGTCCAATGGCATTGCACTTGTCAAGGACCGGCAGCTGGTCGGGATGGGATGCGGCCAGACATCCAGGGTCGATGCATTGAAACAGGCTATCCTGAAGGCAAGAACTTTCAACCTGCCGCTTGAGGGTGCCGTCATGGCATCAGACGCTTTTTTCCCCTTTCCGGATTGTGTGGAAATCGCAGATCAGGCCGGGGTCACGGCAGTGATCCAGCCGGGAGGATCCATCAAGGACCAGCTCAGCATCGACTATTGTAATGCACACCGGATGTCCATGGTGTTTACCGGGCACCGGCACTTTAAACACTGATCGCGCTTGGATATCGCCATTGACGTAGGGAATTCGCGCACGAAAGCAGGTGTTTTCGAAGCAGGCAGGCTGCTGGATACCCGGACTTTTGACCGGGAGGATGTGGAAGGAATTTTCGCGTATACTGCGCAATGGCACATCGAAGATGCGATTGTCTGCGCTTCCGGGAAAATGAACTTTTCAATGGACCTGTTGCCCTTGTCCGGAAAAGTGTACCAGTTGTCTCATGAAATGCCGGTCCCATTCGAGATCCTGTATGAAACACCCGAGACCCTGGGAAGGGACCGGATCGCATGCGTGGCCGGGGCGTGGGCAAGATTCCCCACACAACCTTCGCTTGTTGTCGATGCGGGAACATGCATGACATATGATTTTATCGACCAGGATGGGCGATATCACGGAGGGAATATTTCACCGGGGACAAGGATGAGATACAGGGCCATGCATGAATACACAGCAGCACTGCCCGATGTTTCAGACATGGACCTGGCCAAATTCACGTCTCTGCCCGGATGTGCAGGTCGTTTGGGAAAACGGACGACAGAAGCTCTCGAATTGGGGGGGTATCTTGGCGCACTTTTCGAAATAGAAGGCTATATCAGAATGTTTAGTGCTGAGTATCAGGAGATTAACATAATATTAACCGGGGGTGATGCTGTTTTTTTTGAGGAAAAGTTGAAAAGAAAGATATTTGTGCTCCCTGATCTTGTCCTGCTGGGCTTGTCGGGCATCCTCCGGTATCAGAAAAATGAATATGTCTAAAGTTTGGTTCGCTATTATTGTCTTGTTCATGAGTGTGCCGTTGATTGCGCAACCGAAGGACAATTCGCCGTATTCACGCATCGGCATGGGTGAAGTGATCACCCCGGTATTCGGGAGTGCTGCCGCCATGGGCGGGTTGTCCGGGGTTTACCATGATTTTTTCGAAGCAAACCTGGCAAATCCGGCCTCCTTTGGTTTCCTCCAGTACACGACATTCCAGGTCGGGATGTATGCGCGCAGATCCAGTCTAAAAAGCAATGACCTGACGGCAACTGTGTGGAGTGGCAACCTGGATCACTTGTCCCTTTCGATACCGATCATCAACCCGATCAATGAACTTTTGGAGAGACGAGAAACGCTTTTCAGCTGGGGCACCAGTATTTCCATTGTACCATACAGCAGGATTGGGTATGATATTGAGTCATCAGAGGTGATCGATTCTCTTGGAAGCGTGTTGCGGAAATACACGGGAGAAGGAGGAACCTACAAGATCACGTGGGGGAATGGTTGGAAATACAAGAATTTCAGTTTCGGATTAAACCTTGCCTACCTGTACGGCAGGGAGTCATTTGAAAGCAATACGGATTTTCTGGATTTGATCAATGATTATAACACGGTCTTTACCCGGAACATCACTTACCGTGGGTTCATTTGGGATGCCGGGGTGATCTATGAGCAGCCCCTCGACCTGGAATCTGCGCGGCGGAAGGAGGAGAATCCCTCCAAACTGCTCAGTGCCGGATTTTCACTTAGTTCTGAAAATTCCTTTAACACCACGTCTGAATTCTTTAATATTGCGTTAAATGAAGGGTTTCAGGTTGCTGATACCTCGAGTTTTGGAACGGATATCAGGGGAACGGGTGTTTTACCTTCCAGATGGAACTTTGGCGTCATGTATCGGAATGCGGGAAAGTACAAATTCGGAATGAATTATGCGCGGGAGTCCTGGAGCAATTATGAAAATGAGGCCAGGGGTGATCAGCTGAACGATAGCTGGCAGATTGGCGGGGGATTCGGATGGATTCCGGATGCGCAATCCATCACCTCCTACTTCAAACGTGTTGAGTACAGATTCGGGGTCCAGTATTTGAAGGACCCGAGGGTTTTTGCAGGAGAACAGCTTACCGACTTCCAGGTCCAGTTTGGGATCGGGATGCCGTTCTTCTTTCAGCGGCAGGTGTCGTGGCTGAACATCGGGATCGATGTCGGTCATCGCGGCACGCCGTCAGGAATCAAGGATACCTATTTAAGGGGACGCCTCGGGATCACCCTCAACGACAACCAGTGGTTTATTCAACGGAAATACAATTAGCGATATAAATTAGAGAATGATGAAAGGGATTTTTTCAGTATTTATTTTTATTCTGATTGCCCAAAGCGGTTTTTCCCAGTGTGAGACCTGGCTGAATTCACCTAAAAAGGAAGAGGCCGAAAATGCGCATGTTGTGTACAGGCAGTACATCAAGTCTAAAGATTATGAGGGTGCTTTTGCCCAGTGGAAAAAGGCCTTTGAACTTGCTCCGGCGGCAGATGGCAAAAGGGACTGGCATTTCAAGGACGGGATTGCCATTTACAAGGACAAATTCAACAAAGCCAGCGACGCTTCGGAAAAAGAGGAATACGAAAACAAGATCCTTGCACTCTACAACACCGCAGCAGAATGTTATGCACAAAAGGCGATCGTCTTTCCCAATTGTAATGATGAGGCATGTATCAATCAAAAGATCGGTTTTCTGAAGGGACGCCAGGGATACGACATGTATTATACATTGCTTCCACCCAGGGAAGAAACAAAAAAAGTGTTTGATGAAGCAATCAAATACAGTGGCCTCAATACGGAATATATCGTGTTAAACCCCTATGCGGATATTGTCGTCTACCTCTACACGAATGAGAGGATGACGGATGAAGAAGCCCGCGCTGCACATAAAACACTGATGGAAATCGCGGATTACAACATCGAAAACAACAAGCAGTATTCCGATTATTACAAGCAGGCGAAGGGCGCTATGGAAGGATCTTTTGCACGTATCGAGAATTTTATTTTCGACTGTGCTTACTTCGTGGATAAATTGAAACCCGAGTATGAAGCTGATCCGCAGAATATTGAAAAACTCAAGGAAATCATCACCACCCTTAAGAGGCGGGGATGTGATGAGACCGTTCCTTTCCTTGCCAAGATAGAGGCAGAATATGCTGAGTATGCGGCTGAATTCAATGCAAAAATGCAGGCAGAGTTCGAGGCCAAGAATCCGCAGATTGTAGCCAAGAGGTTATACGATGAAGGAGATTTCCAGGGAGCGTGTGCAAAGTATCAGGAAGCAATTGCCATGGAAGAGGATGAGGACAAGAAAGCGGACTATTATTTTGCTCTGGCATCTATCCAGGGGAGAAAGCTCGACCAGTACAGCAACGCCCGTTCAAATGCACTCAAAGCAGCCCAGGCCCGGGAAGGCTGGGGACGGCCTTACATGCTGATTGGTGACATGTATGCAAAATCAAGCCGGGACTGCGGAAATGACGCATTCACAAGAGGTCTTGCGATCATCGCTGCTATTGACAAGTGGGCATATGCGAGAAGCGTTGATGATGAGGTTTCTGAAGAAGCAAACCGGAACATCGCCAGATTCAGCCAGTACCTTCCGCCCGAAGAAGATGCCTTTATGATGGGTAAAAAAGAGGGGCAGTCTGCACAGGTTGGCTGCTGGATCGGTGAGACGGTGAAATTGAGGTTCAAGTGATCTGACATATCAGAACCAGGCAGGTTTGTACGAATGATAAACTGAAAACCCGGACATGGAATGTGTGCCGGGTTTTTTTTATTTTTCCAGGCGGCTTTTCCCATGCAATGCAAAAAGGGAAGTATGCCCAGCTTCATTTTTGATAAGCCTGAATTCGACCAGTATGATTCAATATAAGGGAGTGATTTTCGTTTTTCTTTGCTTGGCGATGTTCCTGTGGCATTGCACCCCGAAAACAACCGAGGCGGCCAAATCTGCTGAAGCCGTACCAAAACCGAAAGAAACTGTAAAAGCAAACGACCCGTGTGCCACCTTTTCGGATACCCGGATGGGCGAGGCGGCTCTTGATGCACACGTCATTTACCGGGATTACCTGCGCATGAAGGATTTCAAAAGTGCGATCCCCCTTTGGCGGAAGAGTTTTGCCATTGCCCCGGCTGCTGATGGCCAGAGACGTACCCATTTTGAGGATGGCATCCGGATCTATGATCACATGATGGAACAGGTTGAAGCCGAAAGCCGGAAGAAAGTCTACCTGGATTCTATTCTGTACATGTTTGACAGGATGGATATGTGTTATGGAGATGCACCGGGATACAAGGATGGCCGAATTGCCTTCAACCTGTATTACAAGTATCGAGACCTGGTAACTGACAAGGAGATATACGATCATTTCACCTCTGCAATCGATGCATTTGGGCTGGAAACCCCGGCTTTTGTAATCAATCCATTTACCGCCCTGCTCGTCGAAATGTACACGAGGGGGGATATCCCGCAGGATGAATCGGTCCGATATGCGAAGAGGGTCCTTCAGATCACGGAAAAAAACAGGGAAAATGAAGAAGAGGGATGGCCGATCGTGCTGAACTACGCCCCTGCACGACTGGAGGTATTTGAAACCGTCAAAGGGTTTTTCGATTGCAATTATTATGAAGCCAAATACTATCCCGACTTTGAAGAGGCTCCGGGAGACTGTGATGTGATCGAAACCGTCCTGAGCAGACTGAAATGGGGGGGCTGCGATGATCAGAACCCGCAGGTGATGGCCATTCGTGCAGCATATGAAGAGAACTGCAAGGTGATGGCCCCGACAGTCGGGCCTCTGCGGCAGGCGAAAGACTTCCTTGAAGAAGGGAAATACGGCGAAGCAATCGAGCAGTACCAGATGTATGTGGATAACCAGGATGACGATGAACTCAAGGCAAAGTACCTGCTCAGGATCGCGAAGATCTATTATGCGCACCTGAAGAATTTCCCTGAAGCCAGGAAATTCGCACGGCTGGCATTGGAGTACAAACCTGGCTGGGGCGAACCCTACCTGGTGATTGGCAAACTCTATGCGTCCAGCGGTCCACTGTGCGGCCCGGGCAGGGGATGGGACAGCCAGATCGTCACATGGCCAGCAGTTGATATGTTTATCAAGGCCAGGACAGTTGATCCGTCAGTGACTGCGGAAGCAAACAAATGGATTGCCACATATTCCAGGTATATGCCCTCAAATGAGGATATTTTCCAGCGCCAGCTGCAAGAGGGAGCTACTTTCCGTGTAGGATGCTGGATCCAGGAGACGACGACGATCCGCCCGGCGCGAAAATAACCCGTCAGGTCCTTTCCAGAATCCAATCGGTGATTTTGCCGACGACCTCAGCACTGTTCGTCTCGTTGACCAGTTCGTGAAAGGCACCCGGATAAATGATCAATTCCTTGTCCGGGGACTGGACAGAATCTGCAAGCGTCCTTGAACTGCCCGGTTTTGTAATCTGGTCATCACCCCCATGCATCGCCAGCAGTGGAAAGCGGAATGCTTTGATGATCTCTGTTGCCTTTTCCGCTGCTTTCAGGATTTCCTTCCCGGTCCGTGCCCTGAGCCCACCTTTGTAGTAAAGGGGATCTCTCGTGACCTTTTCACGAATATCCGGGTTTGTGGATAGATGGTCCAGGTCCAGCTTAAGTGTAGGCAATTTGGGGAATAAAGCAGACAACAAACCGCTGATCTTAAGCAGGAACGGTGACAGGTCCGGATTCACCTCAACAAGTGCAGCGGTTGTGATCAGCCCCCGGATATCAGGTTTATGCCGGTCTATGAAATGAACGGATACCAGGCTTCCCATGCTATGGCCGTAAATAAACACGGGGATTTCCTTTTCCGATAGTTGTTTTTGCATGTGTTCCCATCCGGTAGCCATATCAAGGATATACGCATTGAAATTCCAGATGAATGTCGGCAAACCCTCTGACCTTCCGTGGCCACGCAGATCAATGGCAAAACTGGAGATACCCTGCTCAGCAAAAACGCGTGCGACATGTGCGAACCGTGAACTGTGATCTGCCAGACCATGTATAATGAACACTGCCGCACGGGCAGATGCATCCGGGCTCCAGGACTGCCAGAAGAGAGAACAGCCATCTGATGTGTGGATATTTCCGCTTACATGTTTCAATTTGAATGGCGTTTTATTCAGTTCTGCGCTCTATCACTTTCCATTTATTCGGAAACTGCACCGTCAATGGAATATCAATAAGTCCACTCTTTCGGGAAGCTCCTCCACAGGCTACAGTTTTGCTTTCAGGAACTGACCGGTGTAGGAATCTGCGCATGCAGCTACTTCTTCGGGTGTTCCCTGGATCACGAGTTCTCCGCCATGCTTTCCACCCTCGGGACCCAGGTCGATGACCCAGTCCGCGCATTTGATGACATCCATATTATGCTCGATCACCACGACGGAGTGCCCTTGTTCTACAAGCCGCTGGAACGCTGTGAGCAACTTCTCAATATCATGAAAGTGAAGCCCTGTGGTCGGCTCATCAAAAATGAACAGGATACTGTTGCTTTCCCGTTCCTTGCCTAAAAATGAGGCCAGTTTGACACGCTGGGCTTCTCCGCCGGAAAGGGTGCTGGATGATTGCCCTAATTTGATATACCCCAATCCGACATCCTGGAGGGGCTCCAGTTTGCGTACGATATCCTTTTCCCCTTCAAAAAAACCGATTGCCTCATCAATGCTCAATTCCAGGATGTCGTAGATGTTCTTGTCTTTATATGTAACCTCGAGGACTTCCTGTTTGAACCGCTTTCCCTTACATTCATCGCAGACAAGTTTGACATCCGCGAGGAATTGCATTTCGACCACAATCTCGCCATCCCCCTTGCAGGTTTCACATCGGCCGGCATCCACATTGAATGAAAAGTGCTTTGGTTGGTATCCCCTGATCTTGGAGGCTTGCTGACTGGCCATCAGGCTTCGGATGGCATCATAAGCCTTTACATAGGTGACTGGGTTGGACCTGGACGAACGGCCCAGGGGTTGTTGCCCGATCATTTCCAGCTGGTCGATTTTCCGGAGGTCCCCCTCAATCGCCAAATGTTTGCCCGGGCTCCGGGAATAGGGCTCGCCCATACTCTTTCTCAATCCCGGATAAAGGATATGCTTTACAAGGGTCGTCTTGCCCGAACCCGAGATCCCGGTGATGCAAGTCATTGCATTCAGCGGGATAGTCACATCAATCCCTTTCAGGTTGTGGTGTGATGCACCCCTGATCAAAATTTTGTTGACAACCTTTCTCCTGTTCTTCGGTACTTCTATTTCCAGTTTGCCTGTCAGGTATTGCTGTGTCAGGCTGCTTTTCGCTTCTTTCAGGAAACTTGCATAGGGACCGTCATACACAATCTCCCCGCCATGGATCCCGGCACGGGGACCCATATCGATGATGTGGTCTGCAGCGCGCATGACCTCCTCTTCATGTTCCACCACAATGACCGTATTGCCCAGTCCGCGCAGGGAAATCAGTACATCGACAAGCCTTTTCGTATCCCTGGGGTGAAGGCCAATCGAAGGTTCATCCAGGATATACATGCTGCTTGTCAGGTTGCTGCTCAGGGACCTGGTGAGGTGGATACGCTGGGTTTCCCCGCCGCTCAGGCTGTTTGAAACCCGGTCCAGTGTCAGGTAGCCCAGGCCAACATCCATCATGATGTGCAGGCGGTTTTTGATCTCGAGCAGGATCCGCCTTGCAATCTGATGGTCGCGTTCATCCAGTTCGAGCGCATCAAAGTATGCCGTGAGTTCGGATATGCTCCTGTTGGCAATATCCGGCAATGATGTCCCCTGGACCTTGACGTATGATGCTTCCTTGCGCAAACGAGATCCTTTACAATCCGGGCACTTTGTCCTGCCGCGGTACCGGGCCAGCATGACCCTGTTCTGGATCTTGTAACCCCTGGATTCCAGTTCTTCAAAAAAATCATTGATCCCCTCGATCATGCCATTGCCGTTCCAAAGCAGGTCCTTCTCCTCCTCGGTTAAATCCATGTAGGCCCGGTGGATCGGAAAATCAAGGCTGACGGCTGCTTCCTGAAACCGGTCCTTCCACAGTCCGAGTTTCTCGCCGGTCCAGGGCGCGACCGCTCCTTCATATACAGATTTGTGCGGATTCGGGATGACTTTGTCTTCATCGATGCCGATGATCCTGCCGAAGCCTTCACACCGGGGGCACGCACCATATGGATTGTTGTAGTTGAACAGCTGCGGCGAAGGTTCCGGAAATTCCATTCCGTCAAGCTCGAACCGGTTGCTGAACATCTTTTCGGCACCGTCCATGATGGAAACGACACAATGCCCGTCACTTTCATAGAATGAGGTCTGGATGCTGTCCGCCACCCTGCTTTGGAGTTCCTGGTCTCCTTCCTTGACGACAAACCGGTCAATCAGAATATCCCATTCTCCCTCCCTCACCTCGGACAATTTTTTCTTCAGGAATTCGCTTTTCGATTCGAGCACATCCTCGATCTGATGGATTGCGTTTTCCCACCTGATCCGTGTATACCCTTTCTGGAGCAACACTTCGAGCTCTTTTTTCATTGTCCTGTCGTATGATTTCTTGTGTGCCGGACTGTAGATCACGACCCTGGTGCCTGGATCAAGGCCAAATACATGATCCACGACATCCGTCACTGCATGTTTGATGACCAGTTCGCCTGATACCGGTGAATATGTCTTTCCCACACGTGCAAAGAAAAGCCTGAGGAAATCATTGATTTCTGTCAGTGAGCCGACCGTTGAACGTGTGTTGCCGCTCGAAACCCTTTGCTCGATGGCAATGGCCGGGCAAATACCCTTGATGGCATCCACTTCCGGTTTTTTCATCCGGTTTAGGAATTGCCTAGCATAGGAAGAAAGGCTTTCGACATACCTTCTTTGACCTTCGGAATAGAGGGTGTCCATGATCAGCGAGGATTTGCCAGATCCTGAGAGGCCTGTCACCGCAATAAGCTGGTTTTTAGGGATATGTACATTGATGTTTTTCAGGTTATTGCTCCGCGCACCCTTGATATAAATATATTCATGAAGGTCTGGTTCCAGGTTTTCAAGTGTTAAATTCCCCTTGTTATGCGAAGGCATCTGCTTTTTGGTTTGATTTTTGTGCTGGAATGTGCATATTTGGATCGAACAAAAGACATCAAAGTTAGATACTTTGTTGGGGTTAAGCTTTTGTTAAGAAGAAAAAATAGTGAAAATTGTTTCTTCGAAATTTTTAGATTAGTTTTGTATCAGCGATTTCTTTTATTCCAATAATTAAAAAACTAGCCTATCGCATAGACCATCTACACTAAATTGAATTAACATCAATCGTTCACGAAAACTTTAGTGTAGCTATGCATATGAAGTCGCTTACCGACCAGGAACTCATCAATTCATACCTTTCCGGAAACGACCGTGCTTTTGAAACGTTGTTGAACAGGCACAAGAACAAGATTTATACATCGATCTACCTTTTTGTCAAAGACACCGCAAAGGCAGAAGATATTTTCCAGGAAGTATTCATCAAGATCATTGATACCCTGAGGAAGGGAAAATATAACCACGAAGGGAAATTCCTGCAATGGGCCATGCGGATCGCATACAATATGTGCGTTGACAATTTCCGCCGCTCGAAACGGAGGACCAAGGTCTCTTCAACGGATACTTTTGATATTTTCGATGTCCTGGAGTGCCCGCATCCGAATATGGAAGAGGATATGATCAAAAACCAGACCCACAGCAAGGTCCGGCAGCTGGTGGACCAGTTGCCTCCTGAACAGCGGGAGGTCGTCATCCTCCGGCACTACGCAGATATGTCTTTCAAGGAGATTGCACAATTGACGAGAGTGAGCATCAATACGGCACTTGGCAGGATGCGCTATGCGCTTATCAATATGCGCAAGATGGTGGAAGAAAAGGAAGTGATCCTCCAATGATAAGAACGATATTGTAATTGAACCGAACGGCCAGGCTAATGCTGATTAGCCTGGTTTTTCTTTTTTTTTGGCACCGGGTCATAGCCATGACCGCCCCAGGGGTGGCACCTCGATATCCGTTTGATGCCTAACCATAATCCTTTGATCGGCCCCCATTCCTCAATGGCGCCGATCATGTAATGTGAGCAAGTTGGCGTATACCTGCAGTTTGAACCAAGCAACGGACTGATCGTGTATTGGTATATCCGGATCGGGATGATGAGGATTTTTTTCAGGATGGAAATCATTCGATCAGAAAGTTTTGAACCGGGTCTTTCCTGTCGAACAGGAAATGCTTCTTTCGCACACCCAGGTACTCAAATGAGACAATGTTCTTCTGGTCATCGAAGGTGTTCAGCAAGACCTCATTGCGGATCGTAGCTGAAGAAAAAGGAGGCACATCAAGTGCCTCAATATAGCACCAGACGCCCATCAGATCTTCAGACACTTCCTTTCCCAGGAGGGCATATTTCATGACCTTGCCATCAAGGGTGATACTGAAATGAGCCTGCAAGTACTCCAGGATCAAATCATTGGCTGCTTGGTCTTCTTTTTCCGTGCACAGGTACAGGGAATCATACCCCACATTGTTCAGCGCGAGTTCGAGGTCATCGATAAAAAGATGCATGGCTACCGCTACTTGTCCCTCACCAGGACGATATTGAATCTCACATTGGCTCACATGAAAATCATGTGATACGGTTAATAAATGGAGGAATATGATCAAAAAGTACATATCAGCCTGTTCGCCTTATGTTGATACGCAAATATGAGACACAAAGTTTCATAAAAGAAAAGGTCTGGAGCGTTTCTTCTCCGAAAGGAGGGAGGTAAAAGGGTGAAAAGATTTGCTTGTCTATAACGAAAGACCTGGTTATTCGTATCGAATGTTCATAACATTAGTTATCCCCCTTGTTTTATGATACCGCCCATTCCTAAAAAGTGAAATATGACAGGAAATTGAATATCCAAAACCTGATATGGATTGATGCGAAGGTTCCCATGATTGGATAATGGCGTGGGAGGTAACTAAAGTCTTGGTTATTGATTACGAATAACTAGAACTTTAGTTATCCCCGCTTTTTTCAAGATCAACCTGGCGTACATCACACTGATATTTAGACCATACCACTGCTGCAATAATCATGAACATGCTGCTCGAAACATCCAATTCTCTTTTTCCGCGAGTCCCGAAAACCTCCTGACATCAAGAATCAGGAATTCGTAATTCGTTCCCGATGGCTCGTTCCTCGTATCGGGATTTCCGCTGCGCTCCAAAATTCGTAATCCCGTAATTCCTAATACCTGTAATAATCCGGCTTGAATGGGCCTTCCGGCTTGACATTGATATACTTCGCCTGATCTTCGCTGAGCTCATCCAGTTCGACACCGATCTTTGCCAAATGGAGCCTTGCTACCTTCTCATCCAGGTGTTTGGGCAGCATGTAGACCTTGTTTTCATATTTGTCCGTATTCTTCCACAGCTCAATTTGAGCAAGCGTCTGGTTGGTAAATGAATTTGACATGACAAAAGAAGGATGGCCGGTAGCACAGCCCAGGTTGACAAGCCTGCCTTCAGCAAGCAGGATGATGTCCCGCCCGTTTGGGAGCCTGTATTTGTCTACCTGAGGCTTTATCACGACTTTTTGACCATTTATGTTCAACCAACGAACATCGATCTCATTGTCAAAGTGGCCGATATTCGCCACAATCACCTTGTCTTTCATTTTTTCAAAATGGACTCCCGTGAGGATGTCCTTGTTTCCGGTTGCGGTGATGACGATATCAGCTTCCGAAACGGCATTGATCATTTTCTTGACTTCATAGCCGTCCATGGCGGCTTGTAAAGCACAGATCGGGTCGATTTCGGTCACGATGACCCGTGCCCCTGCACCCCGGAGTGAAGCGGCAGATCCTTTGCCCACGTCACCATATCCGGCCACAACGGCTACTTTCCCTGCCATCATGATATCGGTTGCCCGGCGGATCGCATCCACACAAGACTCCTTGCAGCCGTACTTGTTGTCAAATTTGGATTTCGTGACTGAATCATTGACATTGATGCATGGAAGTGGAAGGGTGCCTTTTTCCTCCCGTTCCATCAGACGATGCACGCCGGTAGTCGTCTCTTCGGAGATGCCCCTGATACTGGCGACCAGTTCAGGAAAACGGTCGAGGACCATATTGGTCAGATCCCCGCCATCATCGAGGATCATGTTGAGCGGCTGGCCGCCTTTAAATGCAAACAGCGTTTGCTCAATGCACCAGTCAAATTCTTCCTCAGTCATTCCTTTCCAGGCAAAAACAGGGATCCCGGCAGCTGCAATGGCAGCGGCAGCGTGGTCCTGTGTAGAAAAGATATTGCAGGAGGACCAGGTTACGTCTGCTCCGAGTTCAACAAGTGTTTCAATGAGGACAGCTGTCTGGATCGTCATGTGCAGGCAACCTGCAATACGTGCGCCTTTGAGTGGTTTTGATGCCCCGTATTCTTCTCTGAGCGCCATGAGTCCGGGCATTTCTGCTTCGGCTAATTCAATTTCCTTGCGGCCCCAGTCAGCCAGCGAGATGTCTTTGACTTTATAGTTCAATTTCTTTTCTACTGTTTGCATGTTCTAAAGGTTATGTGTTAAAAAGCAGGTGCAAAAATAAGCAAGTTCCGAAGGAATCAACAAATCAAACCCCTGTTCGTTGATAGACGTCCATAATTTGTTTAGGAAGCTGGCCGGGGAGGAATGCCCGTGCCCGTTCCTTTCCTTTTGTAATCAGCAGGTTGCACAGTTGCTCA
>JARQTN010000231.1:0-38097 GCA_029976695.1 Lewinellaceae bacterium | reverse complement strand
AATTGCCTCTGGCTGGTCTGGCGGTATTTTGATCCCGGCATCCCCGACAACTTCTGTCAGGGCTGACTGATCTGAGGTGATCACGGGTGTTCCTGTGCTCATCGCCTCTGATAGCGGGATACCGAAACCCTCGTAATAGGAGGGCAGGATGAACAGGCGCGTCCCTTTGTAGATCGCCGGAAATTCATCAAATGCGGGGCTGATCCAGTGGCGGGCATTTTCAAGATGCCGGACTCGGATCAATTCCCTGACCTCGCACACTTGTGCATCAGCTACCGGGCCATGGAATTGCGGATCGCAACTCTGGTAGATCACCCGGATCTTGTCCCGGGATATCCCTAAATATTTAATGATATCATCCTTTGTCTCGTTCCTGATTGCGATGATGGCATCCGCAAGTAGGCAGGCGTACCTGAATTTTGACTTGTAAATCCTCCTGTCCTCTGCAGCATAATCCTGTGGATAATATTCAAAGATCAGGTCGTGGATGGTGATGACCTTGAAGGCAGTTGCCCTGAAAATCCCATACGGAAGTTCATGGCTGTGTCCATGAAAAACATCCAGGTTTCGGAATGCCGGATTGTAGGGGATGCGGTGTGCCCGCCAGTGCACGGCCAAGGGTTGCCTGGCATGATGCAATAAAAAAACCCGCTGGGATAATCAATCTCATGAGCCAGCGGGCTTGATACGCTTTAGTTGCGCAACTAAAGATACAACTTTTTTACTAAGCTTCCTGCAGTTCTTCCTTGTGGGCCTGTACCAGTTTTTGCTGGATATCCGGCGGCACCTGTGCGTATTCAATGAACTTCCTGCTGAATTTCGCTTTGCCCTGTGAAAGGGATCTCAGCGTTGAAGAATATTTATACAGTTCTGCAAGCGGGACTTTTGCGGTGATCTTCTGGTAATGGCCCTCAGCGGACATGCCCATGATCATTGCCCTCCGGGTCTGGAGATCACCCATGATATCTCCCATCACCTCATCATCACACAGGATCGACAATTCGTAGATCGGCTCCATCAGCTTTGGGCCAGCCTGTTCAAAGGCATGCTTGAAAACCATCTGGCCGGCCAGCTGGAATGCCATATCGTTAGAGTCAACCGGGTGCATTTTCCCATCATAAATGCAGACCCTGATATCCCGGCAATAGGATCCGGTCAACGGACCTTCCTGCATCTTGTTCATTACCCCTTTTTTGATGGCATTGCTGAACTTGGCGTCGATGGATCCACCTACGATGCACCAGTAGAAGGCGAGATTTCCGCCCCATGGCAGATCCTCGACGGAAGTGTTTCGGACGCTCAAACCGGCGGGATCCGGCATGCCTTCATAATAGGGTTCAATGCGCATATGGACTTCGGCAAACTGGCCGGCTCCTCCGGTCTGTTTTTTATGCCTGTAGCTGTCATTTGCCACTTTTGTGATCGTTTCCCTGTAAGGGATGCGTGGTTCAGTGAATTCCATGCTGACACCGAAGACCTGCTCGATCCTGTACCGCGTGATATCCAGGTGCAACTGGCCCTGCGCATGCAGCAGCATTTGTTTCAACTCCTTGGATTGCTCAAAAATGAGTGTCGGGTCTTCTTCACGCATGACATGGAGTGCCTTGGTCAATTTTTCCATGTCATTCTTGCTTGGCGGCACGACTGCAACACGCATTTTAGGCTCAGGAAACTTGATCGGCACGATCCCTTTTGAATCACCCTTGGTATACAGTGTATTGTTTGTATGTGAATCTTTCAGCTTGACCGTAACGCCGAGATCCCCGGCGACCAGTTCATCCACTGAATCACGGTTCTTCCCGTTGGCCACGAAAAGCTGGTTGATCCGTTCTGAATTATCATTTTTCGAATTGACGAATTCCGCCCCGTTCCGGACGGTTCCGGAATAAACCTTGAAATAGGAAACATTCCCGATCTGTGGTTCGGATATCGTTTTGTAAATAAACAGGACCGGATTTGCCTCGCTGTCCGGTTTGAGTGATCCTCCCCCGACCAGTTTTGCAGGAGGCCTGTCTGCTGGTGACGGGGCGATATCATTTAGGAATCCCATCAGGCGTCCGCTCCCCATGTTATTGACTGATGAGACACAAAATACGGGATAGATCTCATGATTCGCGAGGGCAATGGTGAGCCCCTGAGCGAGTTCTTCTTCGGTTAACGAGCCCTCGTCAAAAAACTTTTCCATGAGTTCCTCATCATTCTCTGCAGCTGCCTCTACCAGCATATTGTGCATCTCCTGTGCCCGGTTGATCTCGCTTTCGGGAATGGCCACTTTTTCCGGTTTGCCTCCCTCAGGAGGAAAAACATACATGGTCATCCTCAGCGCATCGACGATGGTATTGAATTCTGACCCGATATTGAGCGGATACTGGATCGGAATGACCTTGGGCCCGAACCTGTTTTGCAACTGCTCCAGTGACTGGTCATAATTCGCTTTTTCGTGATCAAGTTGGTTGATCGCAAAAATTGTGGGTGTCTCCAGGTCATTGATGTGTTCCCAGATCAATTCTGTACCTACCTCAACACCCGAGACCGAGTTGATGACCATAACGGCCGTGTCGGCAACTTTTAGTGAGGAAACGATCTCACCAACGAAGTCATCCAGCCCGGGTGTATCAATGATATTGATCTTGTTGCCCCTCCAGTTCACATGGAGCAATGAACTGAAAATGGAGTTCCCACGCTCATGTTCGATTGGCGTATAGTCGGAAGCTGTATTACCGGCTTCCACCGTTCCGCGGCGGGAAATCTCACCTGATTCGAATAACATCGTCTCTGCAAAGGTGGTTTTCCCGCTACCCGAGTGTCCAAGCAAGACAATGTTCCTGATATTTTTTGTTGCGAAACTCATAAATCACTTTTTTGATTGGTTGAAGAAAACGCTTGTCGCGTCCTGACGATTTGACAGGGAAATCAAAATAGCCATTATGGGGATAATTACAAAGGATAAAGTTGGAATTCGGATTGAAAAAGAATGGCCTGAAATGGATAGCAAAAATGGTGTATGTGTAAGCTATTGAATTTTAGGGAAAACGCTATTAGACAGGCGCAAGGGGCAGGACAGCATAAGTCCTTTTCTCTTTCATGCTCTCCACATATGCTGCGGTCGTTTCACTGATTGTCTGTTCAAGCGGGAGATACTCCAGCCCCAGGTCCCGGACAGACCTTTCGTTGTCATAGGTGTACCGCCTTTGGGTCATCCGCGCGACTTCACGTTCTACAAACGGTTTTTTGCCTGTAATCCTCGAAACAAGGCTGGATCCGCGCCAAACCAGTTCAGCCATCCACGGCCGGACCTTGAGATACGGCGCTTTCTTGTCCATGCCCCTGGCGATTCTCCCGAACATGTCGCGAAAAGTCATATTGCCACCGCTCACGATATACCTCCTGCCGGTGATTTCCTGCTGAAGGAGGATCAGGACAGCTTTTGCCACGTCGCGGACATCGACAAATCCCGTCGCGCCTTCCGTGTAAAAAATCAGCCCGTTCCAGACTTTCTCCAGGATTTCGAGCGAACCTGTTCCCCAGAATCCGCCCCCGAGGATTGTGGAAGGGTTGATGATCACGGCTGGCAACCCTTCGGCATAACCCCGCCATACCTCCATCTCCCCAAGAAATTTGGAGATTGCATAATTTGAATTGAGTTCGTTCCTCTCCCAGATGGCATGTTCGTCTATGGTTTGTTCGCTTTCTGTCCGACCCAGTGCTGCAATGCTGCTGACATGGATAAAATGCCGTGTTCCCGATGCAAGTGAGGCATTGACCAGGTTGGCTGTGGCCTCCTTGTTTACGGCAATCATCCGGTCCTCGTCACTGCTGCTGAATGAAATGAAACCGGCGCAGTGAATAATGATATCGCTCCCGAACACGATCCTGTTCGAAAAATAGGGGTCACTCAAATCTCCCGTCAGCCATTCGATTTTCCCTTCCAGTCCATCGAGCAATTCAGTTCGGCTGCCTTCTCTCCTCGTAGCCACCAGATGTCTATAGCCCTGTTGATGCAGCAGCCTTGCTACATATGAACCTACAAGTCCGGTAGCTCCGGTAATCAGTATCCTGCTGTCTTTGTTCATTTTCCTGGTAGATGTAGTGCACCGCCGATAGAAGGATGCCGGGCAAAGGTAACAGAAGGCAGGCTATTTGGCAGTCCTGCTTTCCTGAAAAGACCTGCCAGTGCAATCAGCGCTGCTTCCTTGAACTCGATGATGGTCCTTTCGGGAATGACCAGTTCTACATCCATTTCGCCAAGTTGTGCTCCAAGCAACTCCATCATAAACCCGTTCAATGCGCCGCCACCAGTGGCAAGAAGCCTGGTTTTTCGCCTGATCGCGTACTTTTTTTGAAGTTCTGAAATCGTCCTGGAGATTTGTGCTGCAATGTATCCTGTGGACGTGCGGAGCAGGTCCTCGACCGGGCGGGAAGCATCATCAAGGACCGGGAAATAGAGATTTACGACCTGCTGATTGTCCAGTGCGACTGGCTCATCTATGCGGAAGGGGAGGAGATTGTGCAAGGCTGAGGTTAAATTGATGTCTTCCTTTCCGCCCCGCGCAATTTCTCCATTTTTGTCATACGCAATCCCGAGTTTTCGCGAAAGGTGATTCAACAACTGGTTGCAGCCGCTGATGTCCCACGCAAGCGGGGCTTTCCCCAATGTATGTGTGAGATTTGATATGCCGCCAAGGTTGAGGTAATAGTCATACCCCTTGAACAGGTATACATCCGCAAGCGGGGCAAGGGGGGCACCTACCCCCCCGGCTGCAATATCGGCATAGCGCAGGTCTGATACGACTGGCAGGCCGGTGATCTCTGCAATATGGGCTCCGTGACCGATCTGGCAAGTCATGCCCTGACGGGGTTCATGGAAGACCGTGTGGCCATGAGAACAAACAAGTCCTGGCTTTTGATGGTCGGTCAGGCGGAGAAATTCGTCCACCTGGGTGCCGATCCACTTTCCCAGGTCAGCATCGAGGATGCAGAGTTCCTTGCCGCTGATGAAAGGCGCATTCCGCAAGCGTCCTTCAAGAACGTCCGGAAAAGGGATGGTTGCGGATTGTACAATTTTCCACTCATGAATGACAGGGTTTCCGTCGCCAGCAGAAAGGAGGAATGAAACAAGAGCAACATCGAGGCCATCCAGTGAACTACCGGAGATCGCGCCCAGGAGATGGTGCCATTGTCCTTCCTTCTCTGTCATTGCAGGCTCATCGAATAACGGGCAACCGCCTTGATTTCTTCTTCTGACAGGATGCCTTCGAATGGAGTCATGGTGTTTTTCCCGTTTTTGATCAGCAGGATACGCTCTTCCAGGGTGAGTACGGACGCAGTGATGTCTTTTGCCCCGTTTAGGCCGAGTTTGCCGTCCTTTCCGTGACAAAGCTTGCAGTATTTGTCATAGATCTGTTCCCCCACCGAAATTGAGCTGGTTGTTTTCAGGGATGCTTCGTCCGGCTGGTTTCGCACCTTATTTTCAGAACAGGCAATCAGGAAGATGCCAAATAAAAAGAACGCCACGGTTATTCTTAACTTCATCATCAGCTTTTTTGGAATTGAGTGCAATATTATGAGTAAAAACACAATCGGTTCCGCTTTTGGTTTAAAAAATCAGTCGATTGCATGAATTTGATACACTCCCTGGAGGATATCCAGGTGCCGACCCTGCTTGTCGATGAGCAAAAATGCAGACGCAATATCCAGCGCATGGCCGAAAAGGCCAGGAAGGACCAGGTCATTCTGCGCCCGCATTTCAAAACACATCAGTCCATTGCGATTGGGCATTGGTTTCGCGATTTCGGGATTGACAGGATAACCGTATCATCCCTTGCCATGGCGGCCTATTTTGCCGATGCCGGCTGGAAGGATATCACGGTGGCCTTTCCCCTGAATATCCGGGAAATGGACCTTGTCAATGAATTGGCATCCAAAGCAAAGCTCCAAATCCTCTGCCAGCATCCGGAAGTTGTTCACGCACTTATCCGGGAGCTCAAGTATCCTGTTGAAGGATGGATCAAGATCGATGTGGGAACCGGACGCACGGGCCTCCTCCCTGAGCAGGTGGATGAAATTGCCGGGCTGCTTAACCTCATGGAACAGGCAAGGCATATCCGGGTCGGGGGTTTTATGGCCCATGCCGGGCATACATACGCTGGAGGATCCGATTGCCAGATGGAAAAAGTACACGAAGAGACGATCCGAATCCTTGGCGGGCTGGCACGACATTTCTCTGACCGGTATCCTGATTTACAGATCTCTGCCGGGGATACTCCCTGTTATAGCCGGATTGACCATATGAAAGGAGTTGACGAGATCCGGCCGGGCAATTTTGTTTTTTATGACCTCATGCAGGCCATGCTTGGTTCTTGCATGACGGAAGATATCGCCGTAGCAATGGCGTGCCCTGTTGTGGCCCTCCACCGGGAAAGGATGGATGCCATCCTGTATGGCGGCGGCATCCACTTTTCAAAGGATTTCACCTCACACAAAGGCGGAGGCAGGAACTATGGGCAGCTGGCCCGCTGGAATGGTGAAGGATGGGAAGCAAGCAGTGATCTTTCATGGCTGAAAAGCCTCTCGCAGGAACATGGTGTCCTGCATTGTGCACCAACTGATTTTGAAAAGTTGGGAATTGGGGACCTGGCCTTGATTTTGCCCGTTCACTCCTGTATGACGGCAAACCTGATGGGCTGCTATCGCACGCTCGACGGCCGGATCATGGATCATTTTACCCGGAGCAAAACCCGCATGAAACTGACCTGATGGAGAAAGGAAAAGATACCGTGCTGATCGTGATGGCTGCCGGGGAAGCAAGCCGGATGGGCAGGCCGAAACAGATCCTTCCCGTCAATGGCGTACCATTGATCGATTACCAATTGCCCAGGTGGCAAAAGTTATTCACGCCGCCGCCAGTCATTGTGACAGGAGCACACGCCCGGGAGGTGAGGGCAGCTTCCCGCGCACAGCTTGTCCGCTGGGTGCATCATCCCGGATGGGAAGCAGGTTTGGGGAGTTCGATCGCAACTGCCGTCGGATATGTCCGGGATGCATTCCCGTCGGCAGGGGCATGTCTCCTTGTCCTGCTCGACCAGGTTTTTGTAGGCCCTGCACACCTCATGAGACTCCTGGAGGCCGGGTCAGAAAATCCGGAATCCATCATCGCTTCCTCATTTGATCAGTCTGCCGGGCCTCCTGTTCTGTTTCCTCGAAAATTCTGGCCCGATCTCCTTGACCTGGATCCGCGTAAAGGCGCTGCGGTACTCTTCAGGATGTATCCGGACCAGCTTTTTCGGGTACCTGTACCATCAGCTGCATTTGACCTCGATACCCCCGCGGATTATGATTTATTCCGCAGGCTGTTGAACGGTTCCGGACCGGATTGAAGCACATGCTCGGCTCCGGCCGGCGGTTACTCGCTGGCAGTGGAAGAATTCCATATTTCTGCCCACATTTGTTCAGGATCAAAAGAAAACGATATGATAAAGCGCATCAGCTTCCTCCTTGCCCTCCTCACCCTGATTTCCATCCTTTCGTGTGATCAGAAAAAGGAAACCGTTCGAACGGATCCTGAATTGCTCAGGGAATATGTTTCCGGCCATATGCCTGATGCGATCCGGCCCGCAGACCAGATCAGGGTCAGGTTTGTACAACCGGCCGTTATCCCTGAAAAAGCGGGAACAGAGGTAGAAACGAAAGCCTGGAGTATTCATCCTTTCATTGAAGGAAGAGCGGTGTGGGAGGATCCAAATACCTTTTTGTTTACGCCTGCCCGGTATTTTCATCCCGGGAAGGACTACACGCTTACATTCAACCCGGGCGAGGTCATTCCGGGGAATGCGCAGTTTGCCCCCAGGCTGGTATTCCCGTTTTCCGTGCTGCCGGCAAATATGCAGATCGAGTTCGGGGGGATCCAGCCCGCCCGAAATGCTGGTGAGATGCAGCTGAGCGGGACATTGTATGCAGGGATCCCTGCAGATGAACGAAAGGTGGAAAAGACCTTTTCAATAAAATACGGGCCATCAACGCCTGTCGTGGCCTGGGAACATTTGCCGGACAAGCGCACGCATTTATTCACCATCTCCGGGATCAGGCAGTCTGAAGGCCCTGAGGTTCTCGAAATTTCCTGGAGCGAGTCCGTTGTGGAGTCAAAGGAAAAGGGGATGCACAGGGTGACCATCCCGGCCAGGGATGCGTTTGTCATTACGCAAGTCGATGTTGTGCAGGCGGGCGGAAAGCAGGTCAGAATCCTGTTTTCGGACTTGCTTGATCCAAGCCAGCAAATCAATGGTCTGGTCCGGATCCCTGATGCCGAGGACCCGGTCAGGCTTGAGCGTGACGGAAATGAATTGACCGTCTATACGGGCGAACGCCTGAATGGCTCTTTCGAACTCATCGTTGAGGGGGCGATAAAAAGCCGGGGCGGCCGCCTGCTGGGCACGGCAAAGAACTACCACCTTTCGTTCGAGGACATGCTTCCCCGGCTAAAGCTTGTGGGCCGTGGTGTGATCGTGCCGCATACAGACCAGGTGATCTTCCCATTCGAGGCCATCAACATACGTGCGGTGACCGTCGAGATTTTCCAGCTTTTCGAGAGCAATGTGCTCCAGTTCCTGCAATATCAGGACCTCCACAGGACCTGGGGCATGGAGCCTGTCGGGCGCATCATTGCCCAGGAATACGTACCGCTTGAAATTACCGGGGATGACCGCAACCAATGGAAGCATATCGGGCTGGATCTGCGGAAATATACGTCACTTTCACCCGGATCCATTTACCAGGTCCGGGTCGGTTTCGAACGCAAGGATGTCATATATGCCTGTGACAATGAGCCGGCAAACAATGAAATGGACAGGTCGTCAGGGGACGGTTTTGAGACGATCATGCGCTACCCCTGGGATTACCCGGGATACCGGTACGGGCAGTCAGAAAACCCGTGCTTTCCGGCATATTACAGCGAGGAGAATTTCATCCAGCGCAATATCCTGGCAAGCAACCTGGGACTGGTTGCAAAAGCAGGGGAAAAAGGGAACATGCAGATCACTGTACTTGACCTACGGACGACTGATCCGGTTCCTGATGCAGAGGTGGCATTGTATGATTTCCAGCAGCAGCAGATCGGGACAGCGCATACGGACGATGCCGGAAAATGTGCCATCCCCCAGCAACGCAAACCGTCATTTGTCATCGCATCACGTGGCGCAGAAAAAGGGTACCTCAAGCTGGGTGATGCGAGTGCACGGCAGATGGGCGAATTTGATGTTTCCGGCGTACAGCCATTAGCAGGCATGAAAGGTTTCCTCTACGGCGAACGGGACGTGTGGAGGCCCGGTGATACGGTATTCCTGAATTTTATCCTTGATGAGGCGGGCGCAACCGGAATAAACCATCCCGTAACTTGCACCCTGATCAATCCGAGGGGGCAGGAACTGTATACCAGTACGATTTCCGAAAGTATCGGCCCCATCTACCCGTTCCATTTTGATACCCGGAATGAAGACCTGACAGGGAACTGGCGTGCAGAAGTACAGGTCGGAGGTGCTACTTTCAGCAAGGTCATCAAATTGGAAACAATTCGTCCCAACCGCCTCAAAATCCGGATAGATGCAGATGAAGAGATCGGGGCATACGCCGGGTCTCCTGTCCTGGGCCTCAGGTCAAACTGGCTCCACGGAGCCCCGGCAGGCGGACTGGATGCCAAGGTGGAAATGCAGCTGATCAGGAACAAAGCCTGGGACGGCGGGGCAAGCGGGTATGTATTCCAGGATCCCACCCGGATGACGGACAGCCGCATCAATACGGTGTATGAAGGTGCTCTCGATCCGGATGGGGAGGCAAAGGTCAGCCTCAGGGAAGTACGGGCAGAAGATTTGCCCGGCCCGATGATTGCCTCGTTCAAAACACGTGTGTTCGAACCTGGCGGGGCCTTCAGTTCTGACCAGTTCAGGGTCCCATGGCATCCCTATGAATCCTATGTCGGCGTAAAGTTGCCCGAATCCCGGTGGGGCTCAAAGCAGCTTGAGCTGGATCAGGAAAATCAAGTTGAGATCAGGTCAATTACCCATGACGGGTCAGGTACCGCCAACCGGACACTGACGGTCGGCCTATACCAGGCCGAATGGCGCTGGTGGTGGGACAGGACGAACCGGTCATTGGCACAATTCAACAGCAGCATGCATACCGGTTCCTTTATCCAGGACACGATCCTGACCGACAAATCCGGAAAAGCAACGTACACCATCACCCCGAAACAGTACGGTGCATACCTGGTCCGTGTATGCGATGCCGAAAGCGGCCATTGCACCGGTGATTTTTATTATGCAGGAGAACTCTGGAATGAAAATGAGGACAGGCATGCGGCTGTGAAGCTTGTTTTTTCTTCCGACCGTGAAAAATATTCGATCGGCGACTTTGCAACACTGCATATCCCTTCAGCACCGGGCAGTACGGTTTTGGTCAGCCTTGAGAACCAGGAAGGTGTGCTCACTGAAGGGCGGATCATGGCGATATCCACGCAAACGGACTATTCGTTTCAGGTGACCGGGGAAATGATGCCCAATATTTACGCTCATGTCAGCCTGCTGCAGCCCCATGCCGGCCATGCAAATGACCTGCCGGTCAGGATGTACGGCGTGATTCCGGTCATGGTTGAAGACCCGGAAAGGGTGCTTTTGCCTTCGCTTGAAATGCCGGATGAACTTTCTCCAAACAAGCCTTTTTCAGTCTCCGTGTCTGAAAGGGATGGCCGACCGATGGCCTACACGCTCGCCATTGTGGATGAAGGCTTGCTCGACCTGACGCGGTTCCGCACCCCGGATCCGGGCGGCCATTTCTTTGCAAGGGAGGCACTTGGCATCCGGACCTGGGATGTGTATGATTATGTGCTCGGAAATTACGGCAGCCAGGTGGACAGGATCATTTCGATCGGTGGTGACGGTGCAGGACCGCAAATCCAGGACCTCGAGGAGGTAAACCGATTCAAACCCGTAGTCCTGCACCTTGGTCCCTTTTATCTGAAACCCGGTGAAAGTGCCAAACACGACCTTGTGATGCCGAATTATGTTGGTTCTGTGCGGGCCATGGTGGTTGCTGCCGGGTCCGGGAAATACGGTTCTGCGGAAAAGACAGTTGCTGTAAAGCAGCCCCTGATGCTGCTGCCCACCTTGCCCAGGGTGCTTTCACCGGGTGAACAGATCATTGTGCCCGTCAACGTTTTTGCCATGGACCCTCGTGTGAAAAAAGTGGATATCAGGTGCGATGTGAATGATCAACTTGAGATCCTTGGCACATCCCAAAAGGAACTTGTTTTTGACAGGCCGGGTGACCAGCTCATCCATTTTGAAATCCTGGTCAGGGAACAGATTGGAAAAGGGGAGGTCCGCTTCACGGCGGAAAGCGGCAGGTACGGGGCCTCTGCCAAAACTGAAATTGAGATCCTGAACCCGAATCCCGTGATCAGTGAAGTGACCGATTATGTGATTCCCCCGGGAGGCATGTGGGATCCGTTGCTTGATCCAGTTGGAATGGAAGGCACACGGGAGGCTGTGCTGGAACTGTATCGCATTGTTCCCTTCAACCTGGACGTACGCCTCCGCTACCTGATCAGGTATCCCTATGGCTGCCTGGAACAAACGACCTCATCGGTTTTTCCGCAATTGTATGTGGAATCCCTGATTGAACTGGATCAGAACCAAAAGAATTTGATTCGCTCGAATGTGCAGGCGGCCATCAGGAAGATCCGGAATTTTTATCATCATGGCGGTGGGTTTACTTACTGGCAGGGGGGAAGCGAAGTGAATGATTGGACAAATTCTTATGCCGGGCATTTTCTCATCGAAGCGCGGAAGGCCGGGTATTATGTTCCGGCAGATATGCTGGAACACTGGCTGTCATACCAGCGGAATGCTGCGCGCAGGTTTGGCCAGGGGGAGAGTGATTTCCATGCCATGCTGGACCAGGCATACCGCTTGTATACAATGGCGCTTCACAGCACTGCGGCCTATGGTGAAATGAACCGGATGCGCAATATGCCCATCCTGCCCAATGCCGCACGCCTGCTGCTGGCCGGGGCATACGAATTGACTGGCCAGCATGAAGTGGCTATGGACCTGGTGCGTAAAGGCGGATTGTCAATCGAAGCATACACTTCCACAGGAAGGACCTATGGGAGTGATCTACGGGACAGGGCGCTATTGGTTGAATCCCTTTCATTGATGGATCAAAGGAGTGAGGCGGCACCAGTTGTCCGCAAGATCGTGGAAGACCTCGGTAGCGGGAGTTGGTACAGTACACAATCCACGGCATTTGCGCTGAAGGCAATCGCCGGGTTTCTGGATGGTGATAAGGGCGGTGAAATGCAATTCGCAGTTCAAATGGGGGACGGCCAGGAAGAACAGGTGCATCACGGCAAACCTGTTTACCGGACCGAACTTGAGTCCCCCGAAATTGGGAAATATCGATTTACGGTGCAAAATACCGGGAAGGCAGAGTTGTTTGCCCGGGTCGTACGCAGGGGACAGCCGGCCGGACCGGTCACCCTGAAAAGAAACAACCACCTCAATATGCAGGTCCGGTACCTGACCATGGACGGAAAGGAACTGAATGTGTCTACGCTCAGGCAGGGGACCGATTTTATCGCGGAAATCACGGTCGGAAACCCGGGGACCCGTGCAGCCTCCATAGAAGAACTGGCACTCGCACAGGTGTTTCCCTCGGGATGGGAAATCCTGAATCAGCGGATGGATGTCTTTGCCGATGCCCTGAAAAGCGATGCTTTTGACTACCAGGACATCAGGGATGACAGGGTCAATACTTTTTTCGACCTGGACAACAGGAATACAGCCGTATTCCGCGTTGGGCTGAATGCCACGTATGCGGGCCGCTTTCTCATGCCCGCCCAGCAATGTGAAGCCATGTATGACCATTCCATCAGCGCGGTCCGGCCCGGCAGATGGGTTGAGGTCTTTGCTGATCAGCAAATAGCTGGCACAAACTGAAAAATGAGTGACAGGTGAGCAAAGGGATCAAATACAAATTACGAATGAGCTGGAAGCGGCTCATGGCAATCGGAGGCCTGTCATTCATGGCATTCTGGTTTTGCGTGCCGGATCCCCTTTTCGAAGATCCGTTCAGCCTCATGGTCCTCGACAGGGAAGGCAAATTTGTAGGTGCGCGGATTGCCACAGATGAGCAATGGCGATTTGAAATGACCGGGCCTGTGCCTGAAAAGTTTGTCAAGGCCCTTGTTGCCTATGAGGACAAGCGATTCTGGAGGCACCCCGGTGTAGACATCAGGGCGGTTGCCCGGGCGATGGCCAGCAATATCAGGGCCGGGAAAATTGTCAGCGGCGGAAGTACCCTGACCATGCAGTTGATGCGCATGGCCCGGAAGAACCGTGTGCGCAATATAACCCAGAAATTGATCGAGACCGTTCAGGCCCTCCGTGCGGAATTGCGCTATTCGAAAAAAGAAATCATCCGGATGTATGCGGCCCATGCGCCCTTCGGCGGCAACGTGGTCGGCCTCGAGGCGGCAAGTTGGCGGTATTTCGGCAAGCCGGCTGCCAACCTGAGCTGGGCCGAAGCGGCTACCCTGGCGGTCCTTCCAAACAGCCCGGCACTGATCCACCCGGGAAGGAACAGGCAAGCCCTCAGGGAGAAGCGGGATATGCTCCTAGACCGGATGGTGGCGGAAGGCGTACTGCAAAGAGAAGCAGCAAGGCTGGCAAAACTGGAACCGATACCTGAGAAACCCTATCGGTTAGCCGATGCAGCACCGCATTTTACATCGCTTGTCGGGAAAACCCATTCCGGGCAGGTCCATACTACCCTGGATCTGCAATTGCAGGAAGCTGTCGCCATGATTGCATCAGGGTATCACAAGGTTTATGCACAGAATGAAGTACACAATATGGCAGTCATCGTATCGGATACCGAAACGGGGGCCGTACTTGCGTATTTCGGGAATACAACCGATGACCTGAAAAGCCATGAAAATGATGTGGATATGGTCCAGGCTGAAAGGAGTTCGGGCAGTATCCTTAAACCGCTCCTCTATATAGCGGCCCTCGAAGATGGCATGATCATGCCAGACCAGCTTTTGCCCGACGTGCCCACCACGATTGCAGGCTACAAACCCGAGAACTTCAACCGTGCTTATGAAGGGAAGGTGAAAGCCCGCGAGGCACTTTCCAGGAGCCTGAATGTACCTGCGGTAAACCTTCTGAGGGATTATGGAGTGGAAAGGTTTCACAGGAAACTGATTGAGCTCGGGTTCAGCAGCATTCATTTTTCTGCCGAGCACTATGGCTTGCCCCTGATCCTGGGTGGTGCGGAAGTGACCCTGTGGGACCTTGCAGGGGTATATGCCTCCATGGGAAGGGCGTTGGATCACGCATACGCATTCGGCCATAAATATGCTTCCTCGGATTTACGTCCCCTCCACTATCTGGGGATAGATGGTTATGACTCAAGCCCCTTTTTGCAGGATGAACCGACATTCTTTCATTACGGCGCGATCTGGTCTGTATTCGAGGCCATGAAAGAAGTGAGCAGGCCCCGCGAAGACGGTTCCTGGGAAATTTTCCGCAATGCCCGGCAGATCCACTGGAAGACCGGGACGAGCTATGGATTCAGGGATGCCTGGGCGATCGGGGTCACCCCACGGTTTACTGTCGGGGTATGGGTCGGGAATGCGGATGGTGAAGGGCGGCCGGGGATCATTGGCGTCAGGGCCGCAGCTCCCGTTCTCTTTGATGTGTTTCGTGCGCTTCCTGCCACCAGTGCATTTGAGCCGCCCCATGATGCGCTCGTGGAAAAACGGATTTGCAGGACCTCGGGCCACCCGGCCGGCAGTTTTTGCGCAGACGCAGATACGATGCTTGTATCGGATGTCTTTATGCAGGTGGATGTGTGCCCGTATCATCAGCCGGTCCTTTCGGATACCGGCCGGGAATTCCAGTATTCCCTTTCATGTGCGGGTCAGGAAGAGACGATCCGTTATGGTCACTTTACCCTTGACCCGGTTTCCGCCTGGTATTACCGGAAAGTACACCCGGAATATGCTGACCCGCCACCTTTCCATCCCGCGTGTCAGGATAAAACGTTTGGTTCCGCCGGTCAGCAGGTTGAAATTGCATATCCGCCTGAAAACGCCGGGATCTATTTGCCGGTGGACCTGGACCAGCATGTAAACGAACTGGTCTGCAGGGCCACCGCAAGCCAGGCTGCGGATACCCTGTACTGGTACCTTGACAATGATTTTCTTGGTGTGACCAGTAACTTCCATACCCAGAAGATCACACCTGCTGAAGGTGACCACATGTTGACCGTGGTACATCCTTCAGGTGACCGTTCAACACGGCATTTTCAGATCCTCTCCGCACCTGGACGCAATTGAGGCAGGCAGGATATTTTCCCCGGTGCTCACAACCTGGCATCGTTTTATCCCATTTCACCGGACCTTACGTACAGTTCATCGAAAACTTACGAAACTTTTAAACCTTCTAAAGTTTCCTATGTTTTTTTAGCCTAATTTCGTCCCGCGAATGAAGCAAACCGCAGTAAAAATATTGACCCTGGCAAAGGAAAAGTTCATGCGCTACGGTATCCGCAGTGTGAGTATGGATGACATTGCCCGCGATCTGGGGATGTCTAAAAAGACCCTGTATACACATTTCCGGACCAAACAGGGGCTCGTCGAAACAATAGCGGTAAAGTTTATCGAAGTGGATAAACAGGAAATCGAGCGGATCAGCAAGAATTCGGAAAACGCACTGGACGAGATCGTACAGGTTGCGGCCTACGTGATCCAGACATTGCGCAAGGTGCCGGAGATTGCCTTGTACGATATGAAGAAATATTACCATGGTTGCTGGAATCATTTCGACCGGTTTCACAAGGAATTTATCTACAACACCATCTATGCAAACATTGAACGCGGGAAGGAAGAAGGCCTTTACAGGGCAGATGCCGATGCGGAGATCCTGGCAAGGCTCTATGTGGGCAAGTCCATGCTCATCACTGACCAGGACATGTTCCCCATGCACCAATACCCCAAAGCAGATCTTTTCCGTCAACTGATCCTGTACCACATCCATGGACTGGCTTCGGAAAAGGGCCTGATGCAACTCGAAAAATATTTTGAAGCACAACAATTATAAATTGATCCATACAATGACCAATCGCATTTTGATCACGGCTTTCAGCTGGCTTATGATGACGGCTTTCCTGCAAGGGCAGGTCAGTTTCTCGTTGCCTGAAGCCATTGCTTACGGCCTTGAAAACAGCTCGACAATCCGGTTGCAGGAATTGAACATCCTTGATGCTGACGAGCAGATCATGGAATATAAAACGACAGGAATTCCCAAAGTGAATGCCTCGGTGGAGTACCAGTATTTTCTGGATATCCCGACGCAGATCCTACCGGACTTCCTGTCACCTACTGTATACGGCATCCTGTTTGAAGAAGACCTCCTGCCGGAGCGGGATATCAACACGGACGCAACGGCACCTGTCCAGTTCGGGCGTAACCAGAACCTGACGGCAGGCGTCAACCTCAGCACCATGGTCTTTGACTATGGTTGGTTCAAAGGGTTGAAAGCCCAGCAGATGTACCGGGACCTCGTCCAGAAACAACTGGAGCAGTCCGAATTTGATATCCGGGCAAATATCACCAAGGCCTACCTCGCGGTGCTTGTCGCTGAACGCAATGTCGAATTGCTGCAGGATAACATAAATAACCTGTCCCGGATCAGGGAGGAGACCAGTGCATTGTACGAAAACGGATTTGCAGAACAACTGGATGTGGACAGGCTGGACCTTTCACTTGAAAACCTGACCACAGAGAGAGACAACATCCAGCGGCTGATCGGGGTATCCAAAAACTTGCTCAAATTCCAGATGGGCTATCCCATTGCGGAAGAAATCGAATTGAAGGATGGATTTGATGACCTTGTCGACCATACAATAACAGAATCCATCGATTTGAACGAGCCTGTCAATTTTTCAAAACGGCCTGAATACGAAGCCATCCTGAAAGGACTCGAACTCCAGGAGGTGAATCAGCAACTGATCCGAAGTGGAGCCTTGCCCAGGCTCGATGCATTTGCTTCATATTCCGGGACGTTGCAGCGGAATGACCTGTTCGACAGTAATGAAGCAGGCTGGTTTCCGACATCTGTTGTCGGGTTGAACCTGACCTTTCCGATCTTTGACGGACTCAACAGGAAGACGCGCCTTGACCGGGCAAAGATCGATATGGACAAGACGGTCATCCAGAAAAGGGAGTTTGAACGGGGCATGACCCTGGAAGTCCAGAACAGCCGCATTCAGTTTATCAATGCCCGCCAGACCATGATCGCAAACAGAAGAGCACTCGATCTGGCACAAAAAATATACGACGTGGCAAATATCAAGTACAAGGAAGGTGTCGGCTCCAGCCTTGAAAGGTCCCAGGCCGAAACCGACCTGTATGCAGCGCAAAACAAATACATCAATTCACTCTATGACCTGATCGTGGCAAAAACAGATCTCGATATTGCCCTGGGTAATCTTTAACATTTAAAACTGAACGAATGAAATATATGCTCTTATTGGCCCTCGCCATCCTTGCTGGCTGTGCGGGACCCCGGAATGAGAATATGGCGCTTCCTGATGACCTCTCGGAACTCAAGGCCCTCAGGCGAGCCAAGGTAGAGGAAATCAAGCAACTCAACAAGGATATTGACGAGATCGACCTGAAGATCTATGAGGTAGATGAAAACAGGGTTGTGCTCAGGAAGCTTGTGAAAACCCGGATCCTGGAAACACAGGAATTCAGGCATTATTCAACGGTACAAGGAGCGATCGAATCAGACGACGTGGTGTCTGTTTCTTCCGAAATGGGCGGGCGCCTGACAGCTATGTATCTTGAAGAGGGTGACCCGGTCAAAAAGGGTCAGCTGGTGGCAAAGATTGACGTGGAATCCATGAACAAACAGTTAGCCGAGCTGCAAACACAGCTTGACCTTGCGAAGGATGTCTATGCGCGACAAAAGCGGCTGTGGGACCAGAATATCGGTTCCGAGATCCAGTACCTGGAGGCAAAGAATACGGTGGACCGCCTTGAGAAATCAATGGAAACACTCAATACCCAGATCTCCAAGTCCAACCTGTATGCGCCGATCTCCGGGGTGGTGGACATGGTGCACCTCAAGTCCGGGGAGACAGCCAGCCCGGGCATGCCCATTGTGACCATCCTGAATACCTACCGCCTGAAAATGGTCGCCGATGTGCCGGAAAACTATTTAGGGAAAATTACCCGGGGCGAAAAGGTGAAAATCAAATTCCCTGCACTTGAAAGGGAAATCGAGGCCCCTGTTACCCTCATCGGAAGGAAGATCGATCCATCCAACAGGACATTCAAAGTGGAAGTGAACCTGAACAATACATCCGGTGACCTGAAGCCAAACCTCCTGACCGAGATGACGTTTGAGGATTTTGCAATCGATGATGTCATTGTACTACCCCAGGCAATGGTGCAGCAGGATATTACGGGTAAGGAATATGTCTTTTTGAAAGGAGTCAAGGACCGCGAACTCATCGCTTTGAAAAGGATCGTGGAAACCGGTGACACCTACGATGGCAATGTCGTGATTACCAGCGGACTTGAAGCGGGTGATGAAATGATCGACGAGGGTTCGCTGGGACTGACTGAAAATGAATTGATCACACTGACAACACAGGATAATGAAGCAAAAGATTGAAAAACTCAGGGAAGGGCTCAGGGAATTCGGGATTACCACATGGGCGGTAGATAATGCGACAAGCATTTTCATCCTGACCATCATGATCCTGCTTTTCGGGATCCTTTCTTATCAAAACATGCCGAAAGAACAGTTTCCGGAGGCGAGCTTCCCGACTGTTTTTGTGAACACACCTTATTTCGGAAACTCGGCCAAGGATATCGAGAACCTGATCACGCGGCCGATCGAGAAAGAGATCCAGGATATCACGGGTGTGAAGGATATCCGGTCCACCTCCATCCAGGACTTCTCGGTGATCACTGCTGAATTTAACCCGGACATGGAGATGGAGGAGGTCACCAGGAAGGTAAAGGATGCCGTTGACCTGGCGAAAAGTGAACTGCCTACCGACCTTGACTCTGATCCGCTTGTGCTCGAGGTAAACCTTTCCGAAGTGCCGATTGTATCGGTCAATCTTTCAGGAGATTATCCAATGGACCAGCTGCGGAAATTTGCCGAGTACCTGGAAGACGAGATTGAAAATATAGACGAGGTATCCAAAGTCGATATCAAGGGTGCCCTCGAGCGGGAGGTCAAGATCAATGTGGACCTGCCCAGTATGCAATCACTGCAAGTGACATTCCAGGATATCGAAAATGCGGTCGCCTCTGAAAACCTCAATATGTCTGCAGGTGAGATCGTGAATAACGATTTCCGCAGGGCAATCCGTGTCGTTGGACAGTTTGATAATGTCAGGGACATCGAGCAGATCATTGTGAAAAGCGAGAACCAGCGCCCGATTTACCTGAAGAATATTGCGGATGTTGAAATGGGGTGGGAGGAGCGTACGAGCATTGCGCGGAGTGACGGGTTTCCAGTCGTGTCGCTGGATGTCATCAAAAGAAAGGGGGAGAACCTGCTCGATGCAGCGGACAAGATCAAAGTTGTCGTAAACGAAGCGGAACAGAACTATTTTCCCGATGACCTCAAGGTCAGCCTTTTCAATGACCAGTCTGTCTACACAAGGACGCTCGTCCAGAACCTGGAGAACTCCATTATTTCGGGGGTGATCCTTGTTGTGCTTGTCCTCCTGTTTTTCCTGGGCATACGCAATTCCATGTTCGTCGGGATCGCCATCCCGCTCTCCATGCTGATGGGCATCCTGATCCTGAACCTGACCGGTACGACCCTGAATATGGTGGTCCTGTTTTCCCTCATTCTTGCACTCGGGCTCCTGGTGGACAACGGGATCGTTGTGGTGGAGAATATATTCCGGTATATGCAGAACGGATACAGTGGAAAGGATGCCGCTAAATACGGGGCCGGGGAGGTGGCCTTGCCGATCATTGCATCTACAGCCACCACGCTTGCCGCATTCCTCCCGCTTGCATTCTGGCCAGGCATCATGGGAGAGTTTATGAAGTATCTGCCGATCACCCTGATCATTGTGCTGGCATCCTCGCTTTTTGTTGCACTCGTCATCAATCCGGTGCTCACGGCGTCATTCATGGTCGTAGATGAAAGGGTTGATGAGGTTGCCAGGCGGAAACGAAAAAGAAGGAATATCCTGACCGGAGTCCTTGTCATGATCCTCGTGGCCTCATTGTCCCATATCATTGGGATCGAGTGGTTTCGCAACCTGCTCGGATTTGCAGCTCTGATCACGCTCCTGAATTATTTTGTCCTGCGGCCTTCTTCTTTTTATTTCCAGAACAAGGTCCTTGTCATCCTGGAGAATTTTTATGACAGGTTCATTCGTGCTGCACTGAGGAAACTCACGCCAGTGTTCATCTTTGTAGGGACTTTCCTCCTGTTGATTTTCTCTTTCTTCCTGCTGGGGAGCAATATGCCGAAGATTGAATTTTTTCCGGCTGCTGATCCGCTGTATGTCAACGTTTTTGTCGATCTCCCCCTCGGAAAGGATATCGAGGCAACGAATGACGTGATGAAAAAAGTGGAGGAGGAAGTGATGCGCGCCATGGAACCCTATGAAGAGATCGTGGAAGCGGTATTGTCCCAGATCGGTGAAAACACCTCTGATCCCAACAGTCCGCCCGAACCTGGCGTCACACCCCACAAGGCAAGGTTGACTGTGTCTTTTGTCCCGTCTGAAGAACGCGGGGATCTTTCATCGCGCGATGCGATGGAGGATATCCGAAAAGCCCTTGATGGGTATCCAGGTGTACAAATCGTTGTGGACAAAAATGCGGACGGACCGCCTGCAGGGAAGCCCGTAAATATTGAGATTTCCGGTCAAAGTATCGATACACTCGCCGTCATGGGTGAACGTTTGGTCAATTTTATCAACGGATTGAATATTGCCGGCATCGAGGAACTGAAAGCGGATGTCAGCCTGGGTAAACCGGAACTGCTCATCGAAATTGACAGGGAGGCAGCACGCAGGTATGAGCTTTCGACCTACTCGATTGCGAATGCGATCCGTACCGCAGTCTTTGGGAAGGAGGTATCCAAATTCAAGGATGGTGAGGATGAATATCCCATCCAGGTGCGGCTCAAGGATGTATACCGGTATAATGTGACGGACCTGCTCAACCAGCGTGTGACGTTCCGAAACCCGGCGAACGGGCGGATCGTACAGGTCCCGATATCTGCAGTTGCAGATGTACGCTATACATCGACATACAGTTCCATCAAGCGCAAAAACCTTGACCGGGTACTGACCATCTATTCCAATGTGCTACCGGGGTACAATGCAAACGAGATCGTTTCCGAGATCAAGGCAGCCATGCCGGATTTTGACCTGCCACGCGGGTATACTTACGAGTTTACGGGCGAACAGGAACAACAAGCGGAAGATATGGGCTTTCTTACGACGGCTTTTGGTGTTGCGATCTTTTTGATCTTCATCATCCTGGTGACCCAGTTCAATTCCATCAGCGGGCCTTTTATTATCCTGATCAGCGTCCTGTTCAGCCTGATCGGCGTGTTGCTTGGCTATGTCTTTACGGGAAGGGATATTTCCGTGATCTTCACGGGTATCGGGATCGTTTCACTTGCCGGGATCGTGGTAAACAACGCCATTGTCCTGGTAGATTACGTGGAGCTTCTGATCCGCAGGAAAGGAAAGGAACTTGGGATCGAAGATAAATTTGAAATGGAGAAGAGTGATATCAAAGAGGCGATTATAAAAGGGGGGGCGACAAGGCTCAGGCCTGTCTTGCTGACCGCCATTACCACGGTTTTAGGTCTTATCCCGCTGGCATTGGGGATCAACATCAATTTCTTCACCCTGATTTCAGACCTCGATCCGAATTACTTTGCAGGGGGCGACAACACGGCGATCTGGGGCCCGATGGCATGGACCGTGATTTACGGGCTGGTCTTTTCCACGTTCCTCACCCTCGTTGTGGTCCCGGCAATGTATTGGCTGCTGTACAGGATGAACTATGCCATCAGGCATGCAAGAAGCAAGAAACCGGAATTTGTGACAACCACACAACCAACCCAATAGATGCGAATCGATGAAATGCGGAAAGATTATGAGCACTCCAGCCTGGAGCGCTCAGATCTTTCAAGTGATCCGTTTGATATGTTTATGTCCTGGTGGAAAGACGCCGTTGCACAAGGTCATCCAGAACCGAACATGATGAGCCTGTCCACCGCGACACCTGAAGGGAAGCCAAGTAGCAGGATGGTCCTGTTGAAGGGCATTGAAGACCACGGATTTGTCTTTTACACAAGTTACCTGAGCAGGAAAGCCAGGGACATCGCGTTGAATCCCCATGCAAGCATGCTGTTTTTCTGGTTTATCACGGAACGCCAGGTCCGGATCGAGGGGACGGTGAGCAAGGTGAGCGAAGAGGCTGCAACGGCTTATTTCCAGAGCAGGCCGAGGGGCAGCCAGATAGGTGCCTGGGTCTCCCACCAAAGCCACCCGATCGCGTCCAGGCAGGAACTCGAGCACAAGAAGCAAGAAATCGAAAAACGCTTTGAGGGACATGAAGTCCTGCCCAAACCTGAATTCTGGGGAGGCTACATCCTCAAGCCTACCTGGTTTGAATTCTGGCAGGGCCGGCCGAACAGGCTTCATGACCGGTTTACGTATACCAGGAATGGGAGGAAATGGGTGATTGAACGGCTTCAGCCCTGATGTTTCGCATCCATGAACCACCCGGCATATTTGATGTAATTTTCTGCTGTCCTCCGGATGAAGAAATCCGCATTTTCGGGGTTGAGCGGCTTCAGTTTTCGTGCGGGTATCCCGGCATAGATATAGCCTGATTCAAGCACCTGGTTTTCCGGAACCACAGCGCCTGCAGCCACGATCACATTCGACTCGATGACCGTCAGGTCCATCACGATGGCGCCCATCCCGATCAGTACATTTTCATGCACTTCACAGCCGTGCACCACAGCATTGTGCCCGATCGAGACGCGATCAGCCAGGATCGTTTTTGATTTTTCGAACGTGCAGTGGAGTACGGCTCCGTCCTGGATATTCACCTGGTTGCCAATACGAATCGAATTCACATCTCCGCGGATCACGGTATTGAACCAGATGGAACATTCATTACCGATCACGACATCACCTATGATCGTGGCATTTTCTGCCAGGAAGCAGGCCTCGCCAATTTGTGGCGTAAAGCCCCGAACGGAACAGATGACAGCCATGGGTCAGAGTTTTTTGCTCTTGCGGGCCGGTATTTCAGAGAATACCGGAGTGAGGGTATAACCGGCTTTGCGAAGGAGCCGGACCACACCATGCGGGCCTCCGAGATGGCCCGCACCCACAGCGAAAAAGACATTGCCCTCAGGCAAGACAGACTCCATGACAGGAATCCAGTTTTCATTTCTCTTCGTCAGGAACAAATCTTCGTATGCGTTGAGGTCATCTTCTTCATCCCTGAACTTGTAATACATCCCGTCAATATCCTGGGATTTATAGATATCGATCATTTCCTGGAATTCTTCAGATCCGGCATCGGCGGATTTGACTGTTTCAACGAGCATTTTTGCCTGGTCGGGATAGGGAATACTGTCGAAGATGCTCATTTGAAATTCAAGTGTTTCCAGGCCATCTACCGGGATTTCATTTTCTTTTGCCTTTTCCCAGAAGACCATTTCGTAGGAAGAAATCTTGCCATCCTGAAGGTCTCCCGGGTTCATGTCGCCCTGGATGAACATACTCAGAAACATCGGCTTGATCCGCTCAAACATGGCGAAAGGCAGGCCGATCTGCTCAAACTTTTGCCTGACGAGGCCATAGTCTTCTTCAGTCAGGAGGTCCCTGATGCGCATGCCATCCTGCATGAATGCCTTCGTCAAGAGCTTGATCTGCTTGCCCAGGTTCATCATGTCATCCATATCCACTTCAAAATAGACCCGTGATGCGTTCTTGAGGGCGTTGTCTGCTCCTTCCGGAAGGAAAAATTCCTCGCCCGGGATCAGGTGGATCGTACCGTACAGGTATGAAGGCTTTTTTGTCTGCTTCCCTTCGATTTTCCACAATAGTGCTTTCTCAAGCGGAGCCGACATCTCAACAGATGGAGCAGTGTTTTCATTGAGGGCCGCTTTTTGACTTTTACAACCTGGTAACGCTAAAGAAGTGGCGAAAAGGAAGAAAAAGACCACTTTGATGGCTTGCTGCATATTCGATATTCACTTTAATCTGTCTACAAAAAACGCCTATTTTATTTGAAAGTTTCCCATAAACCGGATTTGCTCCGGCATGTTTCAGGTTTTTTCGCCCCGCTGGCGGGTAGCTTCATAGAGAATGATACCGCATGCGACCGATACATTGAGCGATTCAGTATCGCCTGTCTGCGGGATTTTAACCAGTTCATCAGCATGGCGCAGGCTATCGCCAGACAGGCCTTTATCCTCTGCTCCAAGGATCAGGGCAGCCGGTTGAGTCCAGTCCACATCCCTGATTTGCTTCTGTGCCTTGCCTTCCGCCCCATAGATGCGAATCCCATTCATGCGCAAGGTCTCCAATGTTGCTTTCCAGTTGTTTGTCCGGCAAACGGGAATGCGCAATAGTGCGCCAGCAGATGTTTTGACCGCATCACTGCTGACAGGGGCGCTTTGCTTTGTCGGAATGACGATCGCATGGGCACCCAAAACCTCTGCACTCCTGGCAATCCCGCCGAAATTCCGGACATCCGTGATTCCATCCAACAAGAGGAAGAGCGGCGTAGTACCCTTTTCATACAGAAACGGAATGAGGTCTTCCAGTTTCTGGTAGGCGACAGGGGCGGTCATGGCAATGACCCCCTGGTGGTTTCCGCGGGATAAGCGATCAAGCTTTTGCACGGGTACTTTGCTGACAGGGATTGCCTGCGTGCTGGCCAGTTGCCTGATCTCCTGGGTTGCCTCCCCGCCCAGGTTTTGCTGGATAAATACCTTGTCGATTGGCCGGCCTTCCCGCAGGGCTTCAATAACGACATTGCGCCCGATGAGCATGGTGATCTGTTTTCTCTTCATGATGTGAACAAATGTCTGCTGTTGCGTATTCTTAAATATGGTCTTTGGGAATATTTCCGGAGCATTATTCTATTTTTGCGACAAATTACAATTAATCAGTTTAGGATGAATAGCACAGGTTACTCCTTAAAGCAAACGATACCCATCTTTTTCTTGCTTCTGACCGCATTTTACCTGCATGCCCAGGAGGCATCCGTGTCCAAAGTGTACGATTATATCCGGGTACACCAGGCAGAATGGCAGCTGACCAGCCAGGATGTCAACGATCTCCGCGTTGCCCAGGTTGTGCACACAAAACACAATGGGGTGACACACTATTACCTCAACCAGCAAATCAATGGTGTGGATGTTGACAAGGCCCGCATCAGTGTGCATGTTACCCCGGGAGGAAAGGTCTTCAATGTCGGAGACAGGCTCGTCTCTGACCTGTCGGCAAAAATCAGGGCGAAAGCTCCTGCTATCACCGTAGAAAGTGGTCTGCAACTCGCAGCTGCAGAACTTGGCATCCGGTCACGGACCGTACCTGCACTCCTGGAAAGATCAGATGCATACAGGTACCGCTTTGAACCCGGCGCCATTTCCAGCACGGCGATTGAAGGCCAATTGAAATACATTCAGGATAAATCCGGGCAATATCAGCTTGCCTGGGTATACATCCTCCAGGGAAAGGAAGACCTCTGGGAATTGCAGATCGATGCAGCATCAGGCGATTTGCTTGCCAAGAAGCGCATGACCCTGCATTGCCAGTTTGAAGATGGCTACCTGAGCCATCCCCGGGGAGCGCATACAGAATCCTGCCTTCATGAGACATCGAGGCTAAGGTCCACAACCCAACCGCTGACTTCAGAAATGCTCGTTGCTGACGGGGCGCAATACAATGTGTTCCCAATGCCCTATGAGAGCCCCTCCCACGGGGAGCGCAGCATGGTGGTCAATCCTGCTCACCCGGAAGCTTCGCCATTCGGCTGGCATGATACGGACGGGATCGAGGGACCTGAATACACAATCACCCGGGGAAATAATGTGTTTGCATATGTGGACCGAAACTGGGATGGAGGCCCGGATGAAGGGATTACAGTTGACGGGGGTGATGCACTGCTTTTTGACTTTGACCTGGATTTTTCGCGTGAGCCGGTAGATTACCAGGAAGCAGCGGTGACCAATCTTTTTTACTGGAATAATATCATGCATGACCTCGCGGATCGCTATGGCTTTGATGAGGGATCAGGTAACTTCCAGGAAAAGAATTACGGTGTCGATGGCGTGGATACAGATTATGTTTTTGCCATGGCCCAAAGAGGGGCTGACGATCCGCAGCAATGTGGCGCTGAAACCAATAATGATGTGCCCTGCATCAATAATGCAAATTTTAGCACGCCTCCGGATGGGTCAAATCCTGCCATGCGCATGTTTCTCTGGACAAGTCAGTCTGGGAACAAGTATCTGCGCGTTGATGAACCAGCCGCACTGGCTGGCCTGATTGAAACAGGCCTGGCACTGGAATTTGGACAATCGATCACGGAAGAACCGGTTACAGGGGAAGTCGTGATAGCTGATGACGGAACTGGTCAGGGTACGCTTGGTTGCAACAGTTCTGCAATAGACCTAACTGGCAAAATAGCCCTGATCGACCGGGGGAGTTGTGATTTCAGCCAGAAGATCCTGAATGCGCAAAATGCAGGGGCGATCGGCGCCATCATATGCAATTTTCAGGATGCGATCATCAATATGGGGGCTGGATTAGGGGCTCCCAACGTAACAATCCCTTCAGTTTTTATCTCCTCCTCTGATTGTGCAAGAATCAGGGATGCGGTTGGCAACGGCCTTGTTGTTTCCCTTGTAGCTCCCCCGACTGTCGAGGGTCCTGAGCGTGTCGATGGTGATTTTGACAACGGCGTAATCGCGCATGAATACACGCATGGAATCTCAAACAGGCTTACAGGAGGATCGTTTTCAGCAGGCTGCCTTTCAAATGCAGAGGCACGTGGAATGGGTGAAGGGTGGAGTGATTTTGTTGCCCTGATTGCAACTGTCCGCACAGGGGACAATGGAAGCCTTCCGAGGGGCATCGGGACATATGCCCAGAGGGAAGGTCCAACCGGCAGGGGGATCAGGCCTTTTCCATATTCTACTGACATGGCGATCAACCCGCATACGTATGAAGATATCGCATTTGAATCGGTACCCCACGGTGTCGGATCAGTCTGGTGTGCCATGCTCTGGGATCTTTATTGGGCACTCACAGACAAATATGGTTTTGATGAGGACATCTTTGACGGGGACGGAGGGAATATCATGGCTGTACAACTGATTGTGGATGCCATGAAATACCAGCCCTGCGATCCTGGTTTCACTGATGCCCGCGATGCCATTTTGATAGCTGACCAGGTCAACCATGATGGTGCCAACCAGGCCCTGATCTGGGAAGTTTTTGCCCGCAGGGGACTGGGCTGGGGAGCAGATCAGGGTGATCCAGACCAGGTGAACGATGGGAAGCTGTCCTTTGAAATATGCCCGGCATGCACGGAAGCACTTTCTGTCAGGAAAGAGATGACAGATTTCATCAATGCCGGCGACCCTGTAGACGTGACCCTGAAAGTGGGCAATTACAAGCCTTCATCCGTCACAGAGGTCGAGGTGCGGGACGTGATCCCGGAAGGAACTTCTGTGATTATGGGCTCAGCTTCCATGCCTTTTGAGATGGAAGGCAATGAAATCGTCTTTGCAGTCGGATCCATGGAATCCATGGAAGAACTTGATATTACCTATACCCTGCAAACATCCGGGGAAGTCTTTTCCGAAAGCCTGTTCCTGGATGATATGGAAGAGGGTGATCTGCGCTGGGATATTTTCTTTGACGAGACGGGCGGACTGCAGATCTGGGAGGTTGTTGATGTGTTCGCAAACAGCGGTGAAAATGCCTGGTTTGTGCAGAATACGGCCGAAGAGTCAGATCACTGGATCCAGTTTCGCGATCCGATCCTGATCGAGGAAGGGCAGCCTGTGCTGAGGTTCTACCACAATTATGACACTGAGCCAAGGGCAGACGCAGGATTCATTTCCATTTCAACGGATGGGGGTAACAGCTGGAAGATCCTGGATGAAGAATTTATCCGGAATGGCTATCCCGGCAGGATCCAGTACACGACTTTCGCGATCCCGAACCTGAATGCCTTCTGGGGGTCTTCCGGCGATGATTTTATTGCGAGTTATGTAGACCTGTCTGATTTCATCGGGGAGGAAGTCAATATCCGTTGGCGGTTCGGTTCAGATGACAATACGGACGCCTTTGGGTGGTTTGTCGATGATGTGGAGATCATGGATCTGAAAAATTATAATTCGGAGGTTTGTGTGACCTCTGCCGAAGGAGACCAGTCCTGTGCGAATGCGCCTTTCAAGGGGACCATCATAGAAACGGGCGAGTCGTCAACGGTAAGTGTTGAAGAACTCACGGACGACGAAGCCATTCTGGATGTTTTTCCTAACCCGGCAAAGGAAAGGCTCAACATCACGATCGCTTCAAAAATCCAGGGTGATGCACAGCTTTCGATTTCCTCTGTCACAGGTGAACGACTCTGGGATCAGCCGATATTCCTCACGAAGGGTACTGAAAACCTCCAGCTCGATGTCCGGGGATTTGCTCCCGGCATGTATTTTACCAGGCTGACGGCAGGGAATAAACAGCGCATCATACGTTTCGTAGTCCAATAGGGAGCCGGCAAGATAAAATGATTGGAGCCGGAAATGCACGATGCATTTCCGGCTCTTTTTTTTCCGTGATCTGATATCTGAAATCGAAGGATCTGCGATCTGATATCTGCCTCGTATATGAAGGTTCATTGTAAGATTTGAAAACGGGACCGATCAGGTTTCGGAATAGATCGAAGGGAAAGGGAGTAACTAAAGTTTTAGTTTATCGTTACGAATAACTAAAACATTCGTTATTAAACTGGATACCCCTCGCCTTACTGGAAAATGATTGTAGCCGGAGTAAGATGACGACGCATTAAAGTGATCCTATCAAAAAGGCAGCTGAAGCAGCCGTTACCAAACATTTTCCACTATCCACTATCCACTATCAATTAAAATCACTCCTCCTCGCTCTTCCCCTGCATCTTTTTGATGGGTGATGTTTTGCCAGCTTCAAGGTCGCTTTTCCCCTGCATTTTACCGATCGGTGATTCTTTTCCTTCTTCCTGGCCGTCACCAGATTGAAGCGCATCCTCAATTTTGTCTGCCACCACAGCGGCCACTGCGCGGATCGTATCCCCCATATCCTTGATGGATTCCCCGATCGTGTTTTCGAGTGAATCCAGGACTGACTCAGCGGTTTTCTTCTGTTTCTTGATGGACTCACTGATCTCTTCAGCAGCCTTTTCGAGTTTTTCAGCATCCACCTCCACATCCCGCGCTTCAGCAGCTTCTTTGATCTCCTCAGCGATCTTCTCCTTGATCCCTTGCTGGACTTTCTCTTTTTCTTCCTCTTTCATCCGCTGTTCTTCCCTGGCTTCTTCCTTTTTGATCCGCGATTCAAGATCCTCTTTTGTCCGGTGCATGTCCGCCAGCTTCTCTTCCTTGGAATGGATGCGCTCTTCGATCATCTTGACTTTTGCCTGCCTGATCTGGGCTTCAAGCTGACCTTCGGAATCCGCGATCTTGCGATCCTGAAACTCAAGGTCGCGCTTGTCTCGGTTGATGCTGCGCTCCATCTTCTGGATGGCAGCAAGGAGACCCTCATACCGCCGTGTGATTCGATTCAATGCGGAGGACTGCCCACTTTTTCCCGGGCCATATTTCTTTTCCTTTACTTTCTTGAAGGCTTTGTCCAGGCGGTCCCAAACCTTTTTATTGTCTTCGCGTGTGAATTTGGTGCCCCGGTAATCCCGCTGGATTTCCTTGAGCTCATTGAAAATAGGCTGAAGCCCCAGGCCCTCCTTGATCCGTTCTTCAATATCTTGCAGCTTCTCATGAAAACGGGCTGCATTTTCCTTCGATGTTTCCTTGAATTCTTCATCCATCTTCCGGCGAAACTTTTTCAGCTCGCTGAAGAGTTCATTGACATTTTCTTTCAGGCTGCGCGCATGGTCCCGGAACAGGTTTTTGTCCCGGATGTGCCCCTGGACCTTCTGCCAGAAATCCTTCAGCTCATCCCAGACCTGGCGGTCAAAAGATTCGAGTTCCTGGATCCTTTCCCTGATCTCTGCAATCTCCTCCTTGAAGGACCGGTGCAATTTGGCAGACAGGACCACAAAGTGCCACTCCGTCTGGGCACGCTGGATCAGGTCTGTCCGCTCCACCCTGAGATTCTCGGGAAGCAGGCTTTCTGTCATGGTCAGAGGCCGCTCGATGTGGGAATATTCCTCGGGAAATTCGAGTTCAGAGCCTTCCCTCCACTGGTTCATCATCAGGTTGTAAAAAACTTCTGTAGCCTGTTTTTCAGGGAAAGTGTAAATGTCTACCTTGTTCTCTGCAGCATTGAGCGCAATTCCGATCAGGAGTTTCTCGTCTTTTTCATTTGTTCCCCAAATGACAATTCTGGTTTTCATCCGTAACGTATTTTATTCATCAAATTATCTCTCAGCGCCCGGCTTGTCAGCCCAGCGGTAAAAAACTCTTTTCAACAAGGTATTCTGCAATCTGGATCGCATTTGTCGCCGCGCCTTTGCGCAGATTATCGGCCACTACCCAAAGATTAAACGTATTTGGCTGCGATTCGTCCACACGGATCCGGCCGACATACACTTCATCCTTGCCTTGTGCCATGAGTGGCATCGGGTAAATGTTTTGCTCCGGATTGTCCAGCACAACAAGCCCGGGTGCATTTTCCAGCAATTCTATGAGCTGCGCCTTTGCACAGGGATTTCTGAATTCGATGTTTACAGATTCACTGTGCCCGCCCAGTACAGGTACACGAACGGCCGTTGCCGTGATCGCGATATCATCATCACCAAGGATCTTCCTCGTTTCATTGACGAGTTTCAGTTCCTCCCGGGTATACCCATTATCATAAAAAACGTCGCAATGTGGAATACAGTTCTCAAAAATGGGATGCGGGTATGCAGATTGACCTTCCCCGGGTGGCCTTCCTTCTCTTTCGGCGTTGTACTGGTCGACCGCCACTTTCCCGGTTCCCGTTAGGGCCTGGTAGGTTGAAATCACGAGTCTTTTGATACCAAACTTTTCATGGAGCGGGCCCAGCGCAACGACCATCTGGATGGTGCTGCAGTTCGGGTTGGCAATGATCAGGTCATCTTTTTCCAGTATATGTGCATTGATTTCAGGGACGATGAGTTTCTTGTCAGGATCCATCCGCCAGGCGGAGGAATTGTCCACGACATAACATCCGATCCGGGCAAATGAAGGAGCCCATTCTTTTGAAGTACTTCCCCCCGCTGAAAACAGGGCGAGGTCCGGCTTTCTCTCCAGGCCCTCTTCCATCGTGTGTACCCGATAATCCTGGCCTCGGCAGGAAACCATTTTCCCCGCGCTCCGTTGCGAAGCAACGGGAATCAGCTCACTGACCGGAAAATTCCGCTGCGCAAGGATTTCAATCATGGTCCGGCCGACAAGGCCGGTGGCACCCACTACTGCGACTTTCATTTTTTCTGTATTTTAGTCATGCCTTTCATTCAAAGTTATCAAAAACTGGGTTGGTAGCATAGATCCACCCGGTAGTTCCATTCTCCTGAAGATTTCATTTTCAAATTAAACCGTGTTGTCATGGAAACGCTGTTCCTTGTCATGTTGTGTTATTTCCTTTCCGGGAACAATTTGTCGCAAAGTGTTTGTGACGATTTCAGTAATCAGGACCTGCTCCATCAAACGCAATGGACAGGAGATACCATGGATTTTATGGTGAATAACGAATTTCAGCTTCAGCTGAACGCTGACTCAGGCGGGGGATCATTCCTCTTTGCTGAGCTGCCATTTTCATTTGAAATGCAATGGGAACTGGACATCCGGCTTGACTTTGCGCCATCAGCTGGCAACAGGTTGATCATCTTCCTGAAGGCTGCAATGCCTGATCTGGAAACCGGTGATGCCTGGTTCCTTGAAATCGGGGAAACGGGCAATGCGGACCCGGTCAGGCTTTTCCGAAGGGAAAATGGCCATGATATCCTCATGGGTGAAAGCGAACCTGCTGTCGTGGCTATTCAGCCAGTTGAGATGAAATTGAAAGTTACGTATACTGGATTGCACTGGAATATGTATGCAGGAATGCAGGGCGGATTGATGGAATTGCTTTTTTCAGTGCGAGAGGAACATCCCGGAATCGAGGGACATGGTTTTTTTGGTCTGCACTGTACATATTCTGCCTCAAGAAGGGATAAATTTTATTTCGACAATATTTGTATCGGTCCATATGTGCCGGATATTGTCCCGCCGGCCATTGTTTCCCTGTCCGTTCGTGATCCACAATCACTGGAAGCAACCTTCAGTGAAGCAATTTCGCAGTCAGAAATCGGTGTGGAGGATTTCAGCATCCGGCCTGGGGATATCCGGCCAGTGCAATTGGAAGTTTCCCGTAACAAGGCCATATTGCTTCTGAAAGAGACCTTGATAGACGGGAACGCGTATGTCATGCACATCAGGGCCGTTTCTGATCTTTCCGGGAATACGGCCCGTGATCTTACTATTCCTTTCCAATATCATCGCATTGAGATGGCCGAAAGATATGAATGGCTGGTCCATGAGATCATGGCTGACCCAACTCCAGCCATTTCCCTTCCGGCTGCAGAATACATCGAATTGTACCAGAATGGCCTCTTTACATTCAATCTTGGTGATTACCGGATCAGGATTGGGAACAGGATCCTGCCCCTCCCCGAAAAAGTGATTCTTCCGGGTACCTGCGTGATCCTCTGTTCTCCTGAAGACACAACCGGTTTTCGGCAATTCGGAATTGTCGCAGGAGTGGATGGACTGCCGGCATTGCCGAATACAGGGACAACCATAGAGATTGTAGATCCACAGGATTCCCTGATCCACAGGGTGCAGTATGAAAAAGGCTGGTACCGGGATCCGGACAAGGATGACGGAGGGTGGTCTCTGGAGATGATCAATACGGCCAATATCTGTGCAGGTGGCGAGAACTGGCTTGCCTCAAACGACCTGAGCGGTGGAACACCCGGAAGGCCAAATTCAGTGGAGGAAACATGGCCTGACCTCAATGGTCCGGTATTGCTGGATGTATTCCCCCTTGATTCTACCAGGATAGTGCTCAGCTTTGATGAGGATTTGACCCATCACCAGATTGACCCTATGTTATTTACCTGTGTCCCGGATGTCGACATACTCGATATTCATACATCCGGCCCGCACGATATTGCAGTGACTCTCACGCCTCCTCTCCAGCCATCTGTCATGTACAGCATGTCCGTAGACGGGATCCAGGATTGTATTGGAAACTCTTCATCAAAACAGTCAATTCAATTCGGACTCCCTCAACCAATATGGAAAGGGGATCTCGTGATCAACGAGATCCTTTTCAATCCGGGGACAGGCGGGGCACGATTTGTTGAGATCCTGAACCGTTCCGGGAAGGTTTTCAGCTCTGAAGACCTTGTGCTGGGACAAATCAACCGGTCCGGAGAAGACCTTGTGCAGGCTACCGGTCGAAAGCTGATCCTGCCCGGAGAGATGATTGCATTTGCGGGTGACAGGAGGGATATCATGCACAGATACGATGTGCCAAATCCGAAACGACTTCTCGAGGCTGACCTGCCACGTTGGGGAAACGATGAAGGAAATGTGTCGATCCTCTCGCGAGGCATTGTCATAGACTCTTTTTCCTATCGTGCGGAGTGGCATCACCCCCTGCTGGAGGATGTCAATGGTGTATCCCTTGAAAGGGTCAGCAAGGATGCACCATCGCACCGGCAGGATACATGGCACAGCGCTGCATCCACGGTCGGGTTTGCAACGCCAACAGGCGAGAATTCCCAGTCTGTTCCCATTTTGCAACCGCCAGTACCATTTCAGTTCGCATCTACTACCTTTTCACCTGACCAGGATGGCTATGAGGATGCCCTGCTGATCAATTTTAGTCCTGATATGCAGGATGCCACAGCTTCAATATTTATCCATGACCATGCCGGCAGGTTTGTCCGAAGCATAGCCCGGAATGCCACGATCGCTGCGAACGAAGTCTTTGTTTGGGATGGGACGAATGAAAATGGTGAAATTCAGAGAGTTGGAACGTATCTTGTACGCATAGAGATCTTTACACCTGAAGGAAGTGTGCAAAGATTCACAGATGTTTGCGTTCTTGCCGGGAAATTCTGATCATTGTTCTCAGATCTGAACTATGGAGCGGATATTACATAAAAGGATTGTAGAATATGCAGTCTCGATTGCACTTGTGGCCGGTGTGGTGCTGATCTTTTTCACTCCAATGGTGGGGTTTTTAAAAAGGCTCTCGAATTTCTCTGTGCACATCATGCTGCTCTACCTGCTGACCGGCATGTTTTTTTTCCTGTATGACCAGAAGCGGCTGGTCATCGTAAGCCTGGCATGTTGTGGTACCCTCTGCCTGTTTCTGAAAAATGCGTCCAACCAGGACCTGCGCCTTGCCCAGATAAATGCCGGCCCCCGCTTATCCGTGAGCCTTGTTGACCTTTCCCTTGCAGAAGACGGATATGAGAAAACAATAGAGCATATCAGGAAAACCGATGCAGATGTAATATCCGTTCAGGAACTCACGCCCAACTGGCTCCCGGTGCTGAATGACCTGTTGTGCAAGGATTATCCATTCCATTATACAATGGCACGCATCGATCCGTTCGGGATGGGGGTGTATTCAAAACTTCCGATGACAGAAATCGATACGTTCTACTTTGGCCAGATCCCAAACCTCGTGACTTCAGTCAATGTGGTCGAAGACTTCCCTTTCCACATCATACATTCCATTTCCGAAGCGCCCGTAAATCAGGAGGCCTATGCTGATATTGAGGCCCATTTTCGAAAAATGTCCCGATACCTGGCCAGCCTGGATGGGCCCGTGATTACTGTTGGCAATTACCGGCTTCCGTCATGGGCACCGGAAATCCAGGCGTATAAATTCAGTGCCGGGCTGAAAGACAGCCGGCGGGACGGGTTGCCAAGGCCCTCTAAAGGAATCGCATCCTTTTTCGGGGTCCCCGTAGACCATATCTTTTTCTCTGAAGGACTGGAGTGCACGAATTTTAAAGTCCTCCTCAATGACAATTACAGCCATTTGGGCATTTATGGGTCTTATCAGTTAAAAACTGCCAACCTGGCCCAATGAAGCGGCTGATCAGGAGCATCGGCTTTGCTCTAGATGGCCTGCTTGAAGCCTTCCGATCAGAGCGGAATATGAAAATCCATTTTGTGGCCATGTTGGTCGTGATCCTTTTAGGGACCTGGTTCAGGATCGAAGCCTGGGAATGGGTGGCTATCCTTTTCTGTGTCGCCCTCGTGATCTCCATGGAAATGATCAATACAACCATCGAGTCCATCATGGATCACCTGCATCCGGATACCCATGACCGGGTCAGGCTGATCAAGAATGTTTCGGCTGGGGCGGTGTTGTGCGCTGCAGTGATTTCTTTGGTGATCGGGATCATCATTTTTATGCCCAGGATCTGGACATTGATTTCCGGTGGTTTTTATAATTGATAAAAGGGATCAGCCTAACAACACCTTGTTTGCGATGTCCAGGACCTCCCTGACTTTATCTGCATTTGGCGCCTGGCAGTATACCCGCAGGACAGGTTCCGTGCCAGACGGGCGCACCATGATCCAGATATCATCTGCCAGCCAGAACTTGAAACCGTCGATGGTTTCCACTTTTTGGACTGTATAGTCCCCGAATTGTGTGTATTTGTTTTCCTTGCAATTCTGGATCACCTGTTCCTTGACTTCCTGAGTGATATGCAGGTCATCCCGGTCGCATGAAAATGAACCTGTTTTTTCATACAGCAGCTGGATCAGTTCTTTAATGCTTTTGCCTGTTTTCGCCATGAATTCAAGGACAAGCAGTCCGACCCAGATGCCGTCCCGCTCCGGGATATGGCCCTTTACTGCCAGCCCGCCGGATTCTTCACCTCCGACGAGCACATCTTCCTGGGTCATGATTTCAGCGATATACTTGAATCCGATTTTTGTCACCTCGGAATCAAGGCCGTAGCTGTCTGCCAGCTTCTGCATTTTGTCCGTTACCGAGAATGTGTACACGACTTTGCCTTTCTGGCCCTTGTATTCGTACAGGTAAAATAAGAGGAGAAGCAGCAGGTGGTGGGAATCCACAAAATTGCCGTCTTCATCAAACATCCCGATCCGGTCGGCATCACCGTCATTGGCCATGCCGATCTTCAGGTTCGGGTCAGCCTTGATCATATTTGACAGCCCTAACAGGTTCCGTTCAATCGGTTCGGGAGCCTGGCCCTTGAAGGAAGGATTGAAATCGCAGTGGATCGCCTTTGCATCCGGAAGGATCCGGGGCAGGATACGCTGTCCGGCGCCGTACATTCCGTCATATGCAAGCTGCGTGCCAGCCATACGGATGAGGTCCATGTCAAAGTTAGCCACCACATGGTCATAATACATTTGCTCGAGGTCCCTTGTTTCCAGGAGGCCCTTTTCCTCCATGGACGAAAGCGTCACCAGCCGTGTCAGGGCCTTTGACGGGATCAGGTCCTCCACCTCTGCAATCTCGGAGGGGATGGTAGGCCCACCGTATGCTGATTTCAGTTTGAATCCATTGTAGTCCGGCGGGTTGTGCGAAGCCGTGATCACGACGCCCATATCCGCTTTTTCCTTGACAACAGCCAATGATACCATTGGCGTGGATACATAGTCTGTGGAGAGGATCACATGGATATTGTGGGTACCGAAGACCCTCGCGGATTGTTGGGCAAACATTTCTCCCCCAAAACGACAATCATATCCGATGACAACTTTTTTCATGTTCTTTTCCTGCATCCAGACGGCTGTTGCCTCAGCGACCCTGGTGACATTGTCAACCGTATAATCTTTTGCGATGATGGCTCTCCATCCATCGGTACCGAATTTGATCGTCGTCATATTGTATTTTTTTGTTATTTGTACAAATAAATGAAAAATTATGCTTTCTTTTCCGGATAAAATCGAATCCGGCCACCTTTTTTGGGTGTGCACCCCCAATGGAAGATACGTATCGGCATAAAGGACTCAGGAAACAACTTGTGGATGGCTTGCGGCAAAAGGGTATCCGGGATGAGGCGATCCTCGGGGCGATCGGGAAGATCCCGCGCCATTGTTTCCTGGACCGGGCGTTTGAAGAATGGGCCTACCAGGATGTGCCCTTTCCAATCGGAGCTGAACAGACGATCAGCCAGCCGTATACTGTGGCCTTCCAGACATGGCTGTTAGAAGTCAAAAAAGGGGACAAGGTGATGGAGATCGGGACCGGTAGTGGCTACCAGGCCTGTGTTCTTGCCGAGATGGGTGCCAAGGTGTATACCATTGAGCGGCAGGAATCCCTTTTCCAGAAGACGAACAAGTTACTTGAACAACTTGGTTATCAGCGTATCCGGACTTTTCTTGGTGACGGATCGTTAGGACTTCCCAGGTTTGCACCGTACGACGGCATCCTGGTGACCGCAGGGGCCCCGGAGATCCCGAAGCCATTACTCAACCAACTCAAGGTCGGCGGACGGCTGGTAATTCCTGTCGGGCGCGCGGATTTCCAGGAAATGCTGGTGGTCCACAAGCGGAGTGCACATAAATTTGAAACCGAACGGTTTGGGCATTTCAGGTTTGTCCCGTTCCTGGGCGGTGTGGAGAAGAAGCGCAAGAAGGACTAATTCACTTCCCTTCCTTTGGCAAACTTTCTGCGTACCCTTGTTTCCCCGATCCTGTCAATATCTACCAATAACGATGCAAATGCGGCATTACTTTCGACCTGGTATACCCGGTCTGCGTAATGGACCTTACCACT
>JARQTN010000230.1 GCA_029976695.1 Lewinellaceae bacterium | reverse complement strand
CGTAATTGAACGAGTCCCTCCCTGTGATCTGTATTACACCCGCTTGCAGGAAAAAGCGGACCTTCAGCAAATGGGACTCCACCTGGCCGAAAACATATCGAAACGCAATTACAGGGCATTCCTGTGGCATTCGGTCTTTCTGGCATTGGCCAAAAACTTCATGGATGTGGATACGGTCATCCCGGCGATGCTCATTGAGTCGGGAGGCACAGCGATACATGTCGGTATCATGACCATGATCATGGTCGGCGGGACCCATTTCGGGCAGTTGTTCTTCGCCCCCTTGCTGAGCAACCAGTCCTACAAAAAACCATCATTGCTGGCCGGGATCAATATCCGGGTACTGGCACTGTTAGGCCTGGGTATCATGCTGTTTTACCTGGTGCATATCCCCCCGGCATACCGGATCTGGCTGATCCTGCTGCTGCTCACATTCTTTTCACTGGGCGGATCCTATGCAGGGATCTGCTACACGGATATTATCGGCAAGTCCATCCTGGACAAAAAGCGCAAGTCTTTTTTCTCCATCAGGCAGTTCATCATGGGTATCGGGGCGTTTCTTTCCGTCATCGTCGTTGCCCGGCTTCTGGCATGGAAACCTTACCCGGTCAACTATGGGTACCTTTTTATCGCCGGGGCACTGGGCCTGCTGGTCGCTTCTTTCGGGTTTTGGCGGATCCGGGAAGTCTTTCCCTCGAAAATGGCGATCCGCAATGTCGGTCATTTTATCCGCATTGTCCGGGAAGAGGTCAGTTCGAACCCAAGGCTGAAATACTTTCTGGGCTACATCAATACGCTGGGCATGAGCCTGGCATTCCTCCCTTTTGTCATCCTGTACGCGAAGGAACATATGGGCACGACATCGGCTGATACGGGCGGGTTCCTGATCTTCAAGGTGATCGGGTCAGTAGCGACCTCACTCCTGATCTTCATGATTGCACAGAAAGTCAAATACCGCAGGCTTCAATACCTGAGCGCAATGATCGCTGTTTTCCTTCCTGTGATCATGCTCATGCCTGTGAACAGCCTGATGATCAACCTGGTCTTCATGGCGGGGGGCGTCATCTTTGCCATCTATAACATTACCATGAACGGGATCATCCTCGAACTTTCAGGCACAGAAAACAGGGCAGTCTATGCCGGCGTTTCAGGGGCGGCGAATATCTTGCCCGTTGTCTTTCCACTGTTCGGCGGATGGATCATCGGGAAACTTGGATATACCCCGTTTTTCCTGCTCTATTTCGTCGTTTTCCTGTCCGCCTTCTACTTTATCTTCAAACTGAAATGCAGCAAATAGGAGATCAGATCAGGTATTCGCGAGCTTTCGGTTGACGATATCCTGCCTCCAGTAGGCCAGGAAACTGATCACAGCAAATGCGGTTGCCGTGTAATAGACCCATGACGGGATCGGGATCGGATCGCCTGCAGCATATGAGTGCAGGCCCGACAGGTAGTAATTCACCCCGAAGTAGGTCATGATCACGGAAGCAAAACCGAATAGTGAAGCCACATTGAATGCATAGTTGCCGCGCAATCCGGGAATAAACCGCATGTGCAGGATGAACGCATACACCAGGATAGTCACGAGCGCCCAGGTTTCCTTCGCATCCCAGCCCCAGTAACGGCCCCAGGATTCATTTGCCCAGACACCACCAAGATAAGTGCCGATGCTCACCATCACGAGTCCGCCGATCAGGGTCATTTCACTGATATAGGTCATCTCCTGCACGGTCCTGTTGATGCGCTGGATATTGTTCGGGGTGACAAATACCATCAACAGGAGGTTCAGGATGCCGATGATGGCACCCAGCATCAGGAAGCCATAACTGCCCGCCTCAAGAGATACGTGGATCGTCAGCCAGTAAGACCGAAGCACGGGGACCAGAGGTGTGATCTCTGGATCCAGGAAGCTCAGGCTAGCAACCATCAGGATAATCGATGCCAGGAATGCTGTTGCTGCAATCCCGCCTAATGACTTGCGGGCAAAGATCAGGCCTGCCAGCACCGTGGTAAAGGCGATATAGATCATGGATTCGTAGCCATTACTCCACGGGGCATGGCCGGACACGTACCATCGGATGCCCAGCCCGACTGTGTGGGCCAGGAAACCAAGCCCTAACAACCCGACAAAGGCCATCAGCACCTTGTCATTTTGCAACCTGTGGTTGAATACCGTGATAAAGAACATGATCAGCGCTGCAAGACCGATCAACCCATAATACATACCCAGCCTGGAGAAGATGCGGGCCTTGTTCAGGAACAGTTCCATGTTGATCTTGCGATCGCTGGGGATAATGTCTTCCCCGCTCATTCTTTTCTGGTATTTACCAAGTTCATCAATCAGCTTGTTGGCCAGTTCAAAATCCTTCGTTTTGGTGCCTTCCCAAATCGCTTGCCGGTAAGCAGGAAAGAAGTTTTCAGCGAGATTCATTTCTCCCTGTTCGCTGTGATTATGCCCGACCTCCCTTGGTGATATCCATGTATTGTTCGGGTCGTTTTCAACCGGAAAAATGCGCAGGAGCCGCCCTGTGAAGATCATGTTACAGATATTCAGGCGCTCATCGATCTTGATCAGTTCCTTTTCAAAGGTACCGCGGTCAATGGGTTTCTTCGCATGGGCGTCACTGACCACATCCGTGAGTTTGTATTTCCCGTTCTCAAAAAAGAAATCATTATAGGCGGCATATTCGCCCGAAACCCCCAGGATCTCGTTGATCCGTTCATTCTTCCCCAATTTGATCATGGGAAAGGAGCTCCAGTCTTCGGGGTAGACCAGCATGCCCAGCATCACATGGTCCGAGGACATGCCTTCCAGGCTCTCTTTCCTCGAGATCTTGCGGAGCAACTCGCTGGTGAGCGTATTCATTGGCTTGATCCTTCCTTTGAAGTCCTGCACGAGCAGGCGGCCGAATT
>JARQTN010000229.1 GCA_029976695.1 Lewinellaceae bacterium | reverse complement strand
GCGTCACATGCATCTCCTGAACCGTCACCATCCGTATCCGTCTGGTCCGGATTGGAAACCAGCGGACAATTGTCCTGGCTATCCACAATGCCATCATTATCACTATCAGGCTCCAGGGCACTATCCAGCGTGACAAAAATCGTCAAAGCCACTGAAGGGCAACCGGGGCTGGGTGCATTAAATACTCCTTCGTAGGGATATGTGCCTTCCGGGTAACCGGACATATCAACCATCTGGTTATTGTCCGGGTCAAATCCCCCGATCAGATTCCCTGTACCCGGTTCAAACAGCTTGTTACTTGAGATCGTAATTGCAAAAGGTGGGCTGCCAGTAATAAATGGATCCACAACACCACCTGGCCAGGTAGCGACAGGATGAAGGATCATTTCATTGTTTATGATCCCTGCTGGCTGGATGCCTTCATTCATATCGCGGATAAGTCCGTTATTCGTAAACTGCCCGTTGATAATATGTAGCCCGCCCGACCATGCATTCAGAAAAAGGCCATCATTCTGGAAAGAGCCACCAGCCTGGTTGAATAATCCGGCAGTCCTGAAAACCGCACATCCCTGGTTGATCAACTCACTTCCCCCTGTGGATAGGAAAGCATTTGTCATATCGTCAAGATCGATCAATTCCGAGTTCATCAGGGTGCCCTGGTTCCGCAAGGCAAAGTCCGTAATGCTTGGTCCTATCGTGATCGTCCCCTGGTTCGTGATTGTTCCATTATTGTCCAATCCAAAATCCATTGCGGAAATGATATTGATCACTGCGTCTTCATCTACCGCGATCGACCCATTGTTCACAATGCCTGAAAATCCTGCATTGGCAATATTGATCTCGGATGTGCTCCCGATCGTGAGGGCACTATTGTTCAGGAGGGCATTCTTGGGAATCCCCGTATTGAGGGTAATGTTGCCGGTCACGGTCATGGTTGCATCATTCCGGACGGCAGCATTCGTCACATTTTGAACCACAAGATGGCCACCGGAGAAGAGATTCCATTGTCCGTCATTCAGGTTTCGAATCCCGAGATTGGAAACATTTGAAACACCCAGATTGCCCTGGCAGGTTACAGTTCCCGAGTTCAGGATACCCGTGCCTGATACATTCTGTACAGTCAATTGGCTATTGGGTTCCAGTGTAAGTTTGCCTCCCGGCTCAATGGTCAGGGTTGAATTCTCCTTGATGGGCCATACCCCGGGCCCCAGGGGTTCTTCAGGAATGATCACCTGGTCATTCGGATCCGGAATCTGGTCAAAGAGCTTTGCCCAGTTGGAAAATTTATCCCAAGCTGTATTATCACAACCAGTCCAGACAGCGTAGTCCAGGCCAACACCGAGGTACCCATTGTTGTCATTGACCGTAAAGGTTCCGGCATCATGAATGACAATCCCGTCGTTTTGCAGGATATTGGAATTTATATTCTTTTCATGGTAAATAATGCCATAATTCTTCAGGTCAGGCGCATTGTAGTTTCCGAGGTTGGTTCTCAGTTCCCCGCAAGGCATATTCTCGAAAAGCCCGGCATTCCCGGTGGCAATGAAGTCATTTCCAATCAACGCCTCATTCGTGATAAACCCAAAATTGATAAACGTCCCCCCCAGGTTATCAATACAGCGGAAATCGATATCTGCTACAAAAGTGATAAACCCGTTATTTGTACATGTAGCTCCAGCCCTGTTCCAGATCCCGGTTTCATCAATACTCCCACCGATCTCAAGCGTACCGTCGACCGTAATCTCACCGAAATTGAGGATTCCCTGCCCTTCTACACCGGCCCCCCCGGTACCACTAATGGTTACACTTCCCGTACTCCAGATATCGAAAGTGCCGTTATTCTGTATTCCGTCGCGTGTATTGTTGCCTGCCACAGTCAGGTTCCCCAACACATTCAGCGTGGCGCCTGAGGAGATCTCGATCCATTTTGCCTCACCGGTTTGATTCTGGCTGATCGCCACGACGTCATTGACATTGAGGATTCGCACCCCCATGCCTGTCGTTGGAACAACACCAAGGCTCCAGTTTACCGGGGCATGCCAGCTCCCGCTTCCTCCTACCCAGTCATTGACGCTCTGGCCGTGAAGACAGTGAAGGAACAGGATCATAATAGGGAAGAGTAAAGATCTTTTCATGTAGCCGAATATTCTTGTGATGGATGTATGAACAGCAGCATTGCCCAAAGCTATTCCTTGGGAAATGCCTGCACATCACCCCTGCGGGTGAATTTCCACCTGCATTGAGCAATCCCATACCTTGAAATGACAGCAATCATTTGAACCTTTCCATAAAAATTTGAATACTCACCTGAAGAGCAGGGCAGACGTACCCTGCCTGTGCGTGCTTTTGAAATCGCATATCGATCAATGAGTAAACCGGATCCAAATGAAACAAAAACGGACGACGCTCATTTTAACACTCATCCTTTCATCTTTCACTTTTCTTTTCACCCAGCCCTTTATCGTCACAAACACCATGGACAACGGTGGTGTGGACCCACTGCCCGGACAAAATACGGGTACCCTCAGACAGGCGATCGTGGATGCCAACAACAACCCGGGGGCTGATGTCATCCAATTCAGCATTGCCGCAGCCCCACCATTTTTCATCTTCCTGCAAAACCCGCTGCCAGCCCTGACTGATGGGACCGGTGTGCTGATCGACGGCTTTACGCAGCCCGGTGCATCACCAAATACGGCACCCCAGGGAAGCCCCTCAAATGCCATGCTCCAGATCGTCGTGTCTGGAAATGGTTTTGACGGGTTCACCATCCATTCGAGCAATAACACAATCCAGGGTCTGATCATCAACAACTGCAACAGGGCGGTCCATATAGATGGATCCGTGGCTATTTTGACCAACCTGAACAAGGTGCTCGGATGCTATATCGGAACTGACCAGATCGGCATCATGGCGCAGCCGAACAGCACCGGAGTCGAGATCAGCAATGGTGCGGGGGATTTCGCCCTGGGCAACCTGATCGGGGATGGCACGGCAGGGGGCCGCAATGTGATCTCCGGAAACACCAATGACGGGATCCTGATCCACGGTCCCGGTACAGATGGCAATGTCGTCCTTGCCAATTACATCGGTACCGATGCCAATGCGACAGCCAGCCTTTCAAACGGCCGTTCAGGTGTTGTGATCAGGGACGGTGCGGCGTTCAACCGCGTTGGCCCTACAGTCGGACTCACGACGACTGCGGAAAGGAACGTGATCTCCGGAAATGGCTGGTTTGGGGTTGAAATCGAGGGGTCCGCAACAAACTCCAATGAAGTGGTTGGCAGTTTTATTGGAACGGATGCAAGCGGGATGTTTGCTGTTCCAAATGGCCAAACAGGGGTCAGGCTCGCCAACCACACAAAATCAAACCTGGTCGGATCTTCCATGAACGCGGCCTGTGGCAATGTGATATCGGGCAACGGGACGGCAAGTCCGGGATGGGATGGTGTGGCCATCCTGGATACGGGAACTTCTTACAATGTCGTCGAAGCCAACTATATCGGGCTGAATTCCTCGGGATTAACCGCGATCGGGAATGCAAATAACGGGGTGAGTGTATTTACCGGGGCACACCACAACGATATCGGGAAAATGCACCGGAACGTGATCTCAGGAAATGCCAATGATGGCGTATGGATAGACGGAACAAGCGGCACTCACGACAACTGGCTGGCGAACAACTATATTGGTCTGAATGCAAATGGCCTGGCCGTGATCGCAAACGGGAGGCATGGCATCCTGATCAATGGTGGTGCCGTGAATAATAAAGTCGGCGCTGCATCCGGTTCTGCATCGTATATCTCCGGAAACACCGGTGATGGCATCCGGATCAGCAACGTGGGTACAAACAATACAACCATTCAATATTGCAGGATCGGAGTAGATATCAACGGACTGGCATCCGGGAATGGCGGAAACGGCATCCATGTGTCCAACCTCGCAAGCAACGTTACGATTGGCGGGCCAAATCCATTTGAACAGGTCTCGATTTCCTACAACACGGGCCATGGCATCTACATTGACAATGCCACGAATGTCCTGATGATCGGGCCGGGCATTGGCTCTGTAACGGGCCAGAATGTGGTTTCATACAACGGGGCAAACGGGCTTACAGTTGTCAATGCCGGGGCAACCGGAAACACATTTTCCAAAAACAGCATTTTCGGGAATACTGGCCTCGACATTGACCTGAACAATGACGGTGTCACCCCGAACGATGCTGGCGACCCCGATATCGGGCCAAACCAGCTTCTCAATTTTCCTGTGATTATATCGGCAACTTATATTGCACCTGCCCCGATCTATGGGGGCAACCTCATCACAGGGACAGTGGATGTCCCCAATCCAACGACTTCACAGGTCGAAATTTACAGTACGGGCACAGCCCCCCATCCAAGCGGCTACGGGGGAGGCGATACTTACCTGGCAACAGCAGTCCCTGATGGTGCAGGCAACTGGTCAATCACGATCAACGGAGGCCCGGGACAGCCGTATGCCAGTGTCGGGGAGACCATCACGGCCCTGACAATAGACGCTGCGGGGAATACCTCGGAATTCGGCCAGGGTGCAGGGATTTACCTGGATGTCAATATGGATCCCAACGCACTGGTCCAGAACGAGGTCTCGATGGCAATCGTCTCCCCTGTCCCGCCCATTGGGCCTCCTAAAGCGCTGCTCGCAGCATACAATGATGATCCCTATCCCGGGGGAGCAGGTATCGGGGTGAGCAACAGCCTGGATGCGGGCACCAGCTGGATGCCACAGCAGCTGCCCGTACCAATGGATCCGTTCGCAGCTCCCGGCACCCCGTTTGTGCGTGTCTTTGACCCGTCAGCGACGGCTGACTTCTATGGCAATTTCCATGTCATTCACATCGCGGATGACAACAACTGGACAACAGGCCCGGCGAGCGGGCTATTTGTACATACATCGCCAGATATGGGCATGACCTGGAATCCGCCAGTGATGATCGCGGCCAACCCGGCCCCGGTCTCAAATCCGGATCCTGCATACCGGTATCATGACCGCTGCCAGATCACGGCAGACAAATCTGTCACGAGCCCTTTTGCCGGCAACCTCTATGTCACCTGGATCCAGGACAGGGGATGGAACTCACCAACCCCGACCAGCGATATCTATTTCTCAAGTTCTCCCGACGGGATATCCTGGTCACCACCTGTCACCATCAATACGGTGGGGAACCTCGCCAACATGCCGACGATCGATGTGGCCCATGACGGTACGATCTACATCTGTTGGGTAGATTACAATGTGATTACCGGAGGCATGGGAACCATCTACCTGAGCAGCTCCATGGATGGCGGGGCAACCTGGTTGGCACCAGAGCATACCGTGCTGACCTACAGCCTTCCGCCGATCAATGTCCTTGACGGGACCGGGAGTGCCGATGCATTGGCCAAGGGTGCAGCTGTTGTGGGTGTAGCCCCAAACAATGCACAACAAGTGTACATCACATATGCCGCTCTCGGACAGCAGGGAGATGACGGTGACATTTTCTTTATTCGGTCCACCGCCGGCGGTGCAGCAGGTTCCTGGTCGGCGCCACTCAGGATCAATGATGATCCACTGCCTCCGGCAGCGACGCCTGACCAGATCCTTCCCTGGATGGATATCAAACCGAACGGGATCATCGATATTGCCTGGTATGACCGCAGGAATGATCCCAACGACGTTGATTGGGATGTATATCTGACGACAAGCACGGATGGCGGCATCACATTTTTCCCGAACATGCTGGTAAATACCATGCCCGCATCTCCCACTCCGAATACGCCCAGCGGTCTCTGGATGGGCGAATACCTTGGCCTTGTCAGTGATTACAACCAGGTATTTATTGGTTTCACCTCCAGTTTTTCCGATATCAACGGTGACGTGTATTTCATGAAACTGGCCAACCCGGTGCTTCCCATGGACTATGGCGATGCCCCGGATCCTTTGTATCCCACTTTCAGGATGAATGACGGGGCAAGGCACCACGTACTTGGGCAGGCCGCACCCTGGCTTGGATCAGTAACTGACTTCCCTGATATCGAACCAGACGGACAACCGGATCCATTGGCGATGGGGGACGACATCATCCTCCCGGACGATGAAAATGGAGTTTCACTCCCGGCATTCAGCCCAGGAGGAAAATCTACCATCACCTTCGAGGTTCAGAATGGTATGGCATTCGTGGACGGTTGGGTCGATTTCAACAAGAATGGCACCTGGGGTGATATTCCGTCTGAATATATCTTTGGCGGATATTTTGCCACGGGAATCCACAATGTGCAGGTGAATACGCCAGGCAACCTGGGGATTCCCCTGCCCTACAGCTCTTTCGCGCGGTTCAGGATCAATTCCTTCTTCCCGCTTTCCCCGTCCGGGTTTGCCTTTGACGGAGAGGTCGAGGACTATACCGTGTATATCGAGCCGATGTCCTGGGTCGGGGGCATGGATTCGCTTTGGAACAACCCGGACAACTGGAACTGCCGTGCTGTCCCGGACTCTACGATTGATGTGGTTATTCCGGCTACGGCTGTTCAAACACCGGTCATCGGTGGCAATGCACATTGCCACAACCTCCTGATCGAGGATGGCGCGACCCTGATCCTTCAGCCCGGAGGGACGCTGACCGTGCATGGAAATATGGTGGTCGGCGGTGGAACAAGCGGCACATACATCATGTACGGCGGAAATACCCGGGTGAAAGGGCGAACAGACACTAAACCCGGGGCCATCGTGGACATCAAGGCGGGAAGCTTTGACTGCAAACTGTAAACCAGCAGCATGGCACCTGACATAAAAGCCCCGGAGCGATCCGGGGCTTATGTATTTCATGCGAACTGATGCATTCAGTCTACCTGTATCTCTGACCTGGTTGTTTCCATACCCGCCTTCTTTGGCAGGGTGATCCGGAGCAGGCCATCCGTATAGGTGGCTTCTAACTGCTCAGTATCAATCTTCTCACTGAGGATAAAATCCCGCTCAAAACTGCCTGGCTTAAAGGAATGCATCCGTTGATGCCAGCCCATGCGGCGACCTCCACGGTGACGTCCATGATGATGGTGTCCCGGATGATCATGTGCAGTGTCTCCATTTTCCACTTTTGCGGATACGGTCAGCATGTCATCTGCAAGGGTGATCATGAAGTCCTCCTTGCGGTAACCGGCAGCGAAAAACTCAAGGACAAACCGATCATCCTCTTCTTCGATATTGACGGGCGGATATCCCATTCGTTTTTGCATATGATGTTTTTTCCAGGCATGCTTGTGATGCCTGCCCCTCCCCGGGTGCATTTCTGTTCTATGACACATAATTGATTGATTTAAATGAATGAATTCGTTTGATCCAGGGTGTTATTCAATGATGATGGTCCGATACTCGCGATCGAATGTATACCGGTGCTGCGGCGTTTCGTGATACCACATCCTGTCGTCAGCCCCGATGCGGTTTTGACCGTAAACCCAGTCATACCGGTCCTCATCTTCCTCCCCATCCCACCTCAGCCTGGAAAAGAAGGTGTACAGTTTCCGGCCGGCATAGTACAGGATACTGAATAAAACCGCCATGAACAGTGCGATCAGGACAAACCTGGCCAGAAACATGAAAATGATCACACCAAGTGACAGCGCAAAGAAAAATCTGAAAGGTCTCATTGTTTAATGTTTTACGTGATTTACGGTTGAAGACGAATGAGCGCGGGGATTACTTTAGGGTATACAGGTTTTTTTTCAAATACTTCCCGGGGGCAGATTTTTCAACAGGTTTAAGCGCTTCCTGGACAACGGGCGTTCGGATATCCTGGAGCGGGTCCGGTGATTGGCTTGAATTGGATATGGCAAGAATCCGGCAGCGAAGCATTACCCCATGAATGTCCCGTATCGATTAATTATTCGTCTCGCTTGTAACGAATCCATCCCCGGAAGGATAAATGGGCATATCCGCCTTTATTCAGAAGAAAAAAACTTCAGTTCAATGAAAAATCTGCTGACCCTGCTTGTTCTGCTTTCTGTTCATTCCCTTTACGGCCAAATGAGTGTTTTTGAAAGTATCGGTGCCCCGTCAAATGCGACCTGTGGCAACCCGATCGTATACAAAGCCACGATCTTCAATTCTGGGGAACTACCGCTCGTGCATACGGGAATGCGGATCGTGATTTATAATTCTGCAAGTGCAATTGCCTACAACGATACGGTACCCGGACCTGATATCTCACCTGATAACTTTCACCAGTTTGATATCACCGTCCCCGCCGGTTCTCTTGAATTCAACGGGAGCTATGAGACCAAATTTTACTTTCTGTCTGAAAATGACATGAATTTGAACCCCGAGTCGATCTTTTTTCCCCTGGAAATGACTTTCTGTGCGATGTCCCTTGAGGAAGCCATAGAAGGGATGAATTTCTACATCTCGGAGAATATTGACATAGGGCCACGTCAACAGGGCTATATCTACCCTTACAAGCTGGATGAAGGCACACGGGTTGCCTCATTTCTTCCGGAAGAATTTGATCAGATCCTGACCGGTGGTGCCTACCTGGGTTTCGTGGTTTCAGATATGAATGCCATGTATGAACAGACTTGTAAATACCTCATCATGAATGCCCGGTTCGGATTCATCTCTGAACATGATGCCAACTGGTATCCCGTGATTGATGGTGTGCAGTGGAACCCGAATCCATTCGGTGAACTGCAGCTCACCCCGATTGATTCTCCGACCACAGAAGCACCTTTGCTTGTATTTGAGACCGAAATGCCGCCATCTGACAAGAAAGCCTGTGCAATCCTTGTCTCCGGCAAAGATCCGAATGAATTCAGGTTGTGGGCAAGTTTTATTGATGACATGAACATCATGAAAGAATATCTTACAAAGGCGAATGCTGGCCCGAGATTGAGGGAAGACCAGGTGATCATCAGGCATGGGATCTCTGCGGACTCGATCAGATCTGAAATCGAAAAATTGAAGGAAGGGTATGATGAGATCTATTTTTATTACTACGGGCATGGAAGCAAACAAGGTAAAATGTGTACCGGTGAAAATCCCCAGGAATGGCTTTCCTATTTTGACCTGGTAAATGCCCTGGAAGAAACCAGGGCAGCGGATATCCATCTGATCATTGACTGTTGCTATTCCGGGATCGCCCAGAATGTAGTGGACGGCCACTCGATCAAAAACTGGAAAAATATTGAGGTGCTAACCGGGTCCAACGATATGAAGCCGGGAACCGCAGCGCAATATATTGAAGAGAATCAATTAGGCCCTGCAATTGTAATTCATGGGGCCTTTTCGCACAACCTGTTGATCTGCGGAACTGACAGCCTGGCTGATCAGGACATGAATGGAGAAGTCACTCTCGTGGAAGCAGGCAACTGGGTGCTTGAAACCAATCCTGTCGTACCCGGAAAAACGGCACAGGGGATCGTTGACCTGCAATGTCCACAGGTGAATTACCATGATTTCTATGCACAGACCCAACAGGTGGTGCAGGATATCATCATGAATGAATACCCGATATATTTCTTTGACGATTGTGAGATCTTTCTCCACAACAAGGTGCTATGGGATCCCTATTCAGTTCATTCATTCGACCATTCATATTCGAAGCCAATCGACCAGCCAACCCTGTTTGGCTGGGCAAACTGGAATGCTTCAACCGATTTTAGCAAAGAAGTAAGTTATTTTTACTACGACCCGATCAATGGCCAAATAGAGTTTCGGGATAGCATCGCATTCTGGCCTGAAATTGAAGGGATGGACGATTTTGATCCCTATGATCCGGATCACCTGCTCTATTCAAATTTGTATTATTCTGACCTACAACCAGAAAACCATATTTATGAAGAGATGGAACCCCAGGGTGATCCGAAAGATTCAATTTGTGCAATCGTATTGTCCGGAAGGGATTCCAAAAAAGCCTATTACGAAGACAGGTACAAGTTCAACACTGAAATTTTCAAAGGTAACCTGTTGCGAGAAACTTATGGGCCTCGGCTTCATGAGGAAAATGTGCTTGTCAGGCATGGGATTTCAGGAGACTCGATAAAAAGCATTTTGTCTTCAATGAAAGACAAATACAGCAAGGTTTACTTCTATTATGCCGGTCATGGAAGCAAAACGCAAATATGCAGCGGGAATTCCTTCTCGGAAAGGCTGGAATACCGTGAATTACTTGTCGCATTGAATGAAATTGGAGCAAGGGATTATTGTATCTTCCTTGATTGTTGCTGGAGCGGGGGCATCATTTCAGAGCAGAAGATCAATAACTGGATCAATGTACCCGGGGCAAATGTTGGAATCTTTACATCTGCAAATTCATTGAAAAAGTCCGCTGGCGACTACTTCGTAACTGAAGACCAGGATTCAACCGGGTACTCCAAATTCACATATCACTTTTTTAAATGTTTTGGAGACCCTGAGGCGGATAAAAACGATGACCAGGTCACCTCCTTCAAAGAATCTTTCGACTGGTTTCTGCAGGTGAATCCCAGTGATCTGATGGGAAATAAATTCATCAAGATCCAGTGTCCCAGTCAATATGTCAAAAAGGTTTTTAGAAAAAATGACAATACAACAGGTGATCAGGTAGACAGGGAAATCGACTTTGGCATCCGACAACGAAACCGAAGCACCTCCTCCTATCGTGTGGACGTGATCAACCTCGTTGAAGCAAAAAACAGGATTCCCGGTGAAGCGGAAACATACAAGATCTCAGATTTCCGTGAATGGACAGTGCAAGGTGATCTCAATCCTGATTCCCTTCAAGCTTTTGATTTTACGTTTTACCTGAATGAAGCCCAGGATTCGCTGAAAGCCTCGGAAGGTGTTTACGGTATCGTGCACAAGGCCCCATCGGATACCCTCTGGCAAATCTATTACCCCACAACCTTCGACAATCAAAATCAAATTGTCATAGCTGAAGATGTACAACAGGCCAACTTTGATTTTGCTTTAGCAAAAATTGAACCTGTAAACACTTCAACGGAGAAATCAGGATGGATACCCGATATCAGGCTGTTTCCAAATCCTGCAGCATCCAGGATACAGGTACAGGCCGATGGCCTTCGCGAAGTGACCATGATGGATGGACAGGGCTTGATTCTTTCCCACACGAAGATCCAGCCACAGGATAACCACAACAAGATGATGCATCAAATAAATTTAACAGCATTGAAAAGCGGCATTTACTTTCTTGAGGTGAAAACGAATGAGGGCAGGGTTGTCAGGCAGTTTATCAAAATGTAGCCAGGCAACTGATCTACACCAAAACACAGATAAAACCCGGATTTTTACATTGGTCAATGATCCCGCTTCCTGCAGTGGTCACGCCACTTTTCCTTTATTTCAGCCTTCTCGGCATCGCTCATGTGCCTCCATTTCTCGCGCCATGCAGCCCGGCGGTCGTTTCCCCGGTGTCGGTAGAAGCGGGAGTGTCCGAAGCCCAGGCTTCCAAACAGGATCTTTGCAAGTACAAACAACCCGAGGGCCTGGAGGAAACTGATGGGGCGCACGTCCGTTACTTCTGCCAGGATGGCATTCCAAAGGAACTGGACGACCGCTGACACAAGGACCAGGATGGCAGCACCGGCAAGGATGAAGAAAAAGACCTTGCCTGCAGCCGGTTTATGCTTTTTGGTATTTTCACTCCGGAACATGTCCAATAAATTTACGCATTCAATAAAAATTCATCATACAGCGATTGCAAACGTTCCCTTAAATAAAGGACCGCATATCTCTTCCTCGAAATCAGTGTCTTCATGTTTATCCCGGTACGTTCGGAAATCTCCCTGAATGTTTGATCCTCCAGTTCATTCCAGACAAACACATCACGTTGTTCTTCCGGCAGTTCGTCCAGGGCCCTGAACAGGGACTCCCAGACGATCTCTTTCAGCATTTCTGTTTCCGGTGTGTTGTCATCAATGAGCAGGAGGTCACCCAGGAGGGTCATCCCATCCTCGTCTTCGTATTGCTGGTCCACGATCAGATCTTCCCTTTTCTTGCGGTATCGGTCAGTAATGCGATTCCTCGCCACCCGGTAGAGCCAGCCGCTAACCTGTTCGATGGAGTCGATATCCACCACCCTGCTGAACTGGTACCATACCTCCTGCAGGATATCCTCTGCATCTTCATTGGTCGGCACCCTGCCCCTGATGAAGTTGAAGAGGCGGGTTCCGTATTCAGATACGACCCTGGTGATATTTCGCCTTCGTTGTTCGGCCATAATCGCGGCCATGTTGCCCTTTTTCCCTTGCAGACGATTGAAGGGCGATTTTACTTTAATGATGGTTGAAAAAATAAGGCATTTATGATAAGTACGAATGATCAATTTTAAAAATCCCGATATGAGGAACGAATCGTCGGGAACGAATTATGGGACGGTTACGGGTTGCGG
>JARQTN010000228.1 GCA_029976695.1 Lewinellaceae bacterium | reverse complement strand
GCGCTGTCCCAGTTTTACTCCTTCCGCTGGAATTTCCAGCTGATGGCATCACAGGGCTACATCGTTGTGGCACCCAACCGTCGGGGAATGCCCGGTCACGGGGTGGAATGGAACGCACAGATCAGCGGCGACTGGGGTGGCCAGAATATGCAGGATTACCTCTCCGCGATTGACGATGTCTCGGAGGAGCCTTATGTGGACACAGATAAACTCGGGTGTGTTGGCGCCAGTTATGGCGGGTATTCCGCTTTCTATCTCGCCGGGATCCACAATGGACGTTTCAAGTCTTTCATTGCACATGACGGTGTATTCAACCTGCAAAGCATGTACGGTACCACCGAGGAGCTGTTCTTTGTGGAATATGAACTTGGTGGCCCATTCTGGGCAAAGAATGCTACCGCGAGGAAATCCTACAATTATTTCAACCCTGCCAACAATGTGGACAAGTGGGATACGCCGATCCTGATCTTCCAGGGGGGAAGAGATTACAGGGTACCCATCGGACAGTCCCTGGAAGCATTCACGGCAGCCCGCAAGATGGGGCTCAAGAGCAAGCTTGTCTACTTCCCGGAAGAAAACCACTGGGTGCTTTCGGCACAAAACGGGCTTGTCTGGCAGCGGGAGTTCTACAAATGGCTGGATGAGACGGTAAAGAACCCGAAGAACAGGTCGTAAGGGGGAAGGAAAAATAACGTAAGTTTCAAGTTCCAAAAAACAATTTCCAAAAGGATTCCAGGGGATCAAGTTCCAAACAGAACCGTGATTCGACTCCACTGACGACTCGTGCCTCGTGTCAGCATTCCACTGTCGATTCGCTGCGCTCATGTCCGTGTTCGCCGATCATGACAAGAGGGAGGTATGAATTATGTTGGTGCCGTAGGCACCCAATGTTGGTAGCCCATAGATTTGAAAAGCGACCAGCGTGCCTTTAGGTACGCAATGTCAGGAAAAAACCGAAGTTTTGAACTGCCCACCATAAACCAGCTCATATCTAAAATCATTTGTACATTTAAATCCACCTATGCGCTCCATAACGATCAGCAATTCCATTTTGATTTCAGCTCCCATTCTTGTGCTGATTGTCCTTTATGCCTTTACATTTCAGGAAATGGAAGGCCATCCTGCTGAGAAACCGCAACAGGAAGAAATGACTCCGGAGGAGGCATTCGAGGTGATGATGCAGGTCTTGACGCACAAACGCTGCATCAATTGCCATCCGGATGGCGACCGTCCGCTGCAAGGGGAAGACAGCCATTTTCATCATCTCGGTGTGGTACGTGGGCCGGACGGTCATGGCCTGCCTGCGTATCAATGCAACAGTTGCCACCAGGACCGGAACAATAATTTTTCCGGTGTTCCAGGAGCTCCACACTGGCACCTGGCCCCGAAGAGCATGGCCTGGGAAGGCTTGAGCCCTGGGGAGATCGCCCACTCAATGACAGACCCTGAAAGGAATGGCGGACGTACCATAGAGGAGGTTGAACACCATTTGACAGCGGACCCGCTGGTGATGTGGGCCTTTGAACCAGGACTGGACCAGGAGGGAAAACCACGTGAAAAGCCGCCGGTGGAAAGGGGGGATTATATTTTAGCCGTCAAAAGGTGGGTCGCTTCCGGAGCGGTGATTCCTGAGTGATTTATTTAAAATTCAGGTATGAAAATGAAACTTGAGATTAACGGATCCCAATATGAGGTGGATACGGACCGCAATATGCCATTACTTCTTGTCATCCGGGATATGCTGGATTTGAAGGGGACAAAATACGGTTGTGGCCGGGCGGCATGCGGGTCATGTACATTGCTGGTGGATGGTGAGGCTGTGCGGTCCTGTTCCTACCCGGTCTCCCTGGCTGAGGGCAGGCAGATTACCACGATTGAAGGCCTGTCGGAAAATGGCCAACGGCACCCTGTCCAGCAGGCATGGATCGAAGAGATTGTACCACAATGCGGGTATTGCCAGCCAGGATTTATGATGGCAACCGTGGCATTGTTGAATAAAATACCGGACCCAACCGATGAGGATATAGACCAGAATATCCTCAATGTCTGCAGGTGCGGCACCTATTTCAGGATGCGTAAAGCCATCCACCGGGCGGCTGAGTTGAACAAATCAAACATTTAGTACCCGAAAAATGAGAGGGAAGAAGGAAAAGAAAGGGTTTTCGCGAAGGAAATTTGTCGTCAGGTCTGCCGTTGGTGTCGGTGTGTTGCTGGGTACGACCTGGGTGACAAGTCCCCTCTGGAGAAGGGCCCTTGCGGACAAAGTAGATAAAGCGGATCCGATATACCTGGGAAATACGAAGGATCCGGTCATGTGGTTTTACATCAGCAATGAAGGGCGGGTGACCCTGCATTCTCCCAAGGTGGAAATGGGCCAGGGGGCCCTGACCGGGCTTGTGCAGATCGCTGCAGACGAACTTGGTGTGCCCATCGAACACATGGATGTGGTCCATGCGGAATCGATGTCCGGGAATCTCGATCAGTTTTCAACCGGTGGGAGCACGACTGTTTCAGGCCTTTGGCAACCCCTCAGGGAGCTGGCGGCGACCATGCGCGAAATGCTCAGGATGGAAGCGGCAAAGCAAATGCAGGTGAGTGCGGATACGCTCAAGGTTGATAATGGAACCGTTTCAGGAAACGGGAGGACGTTAACATTTGGGGAGATTGTCGCACATGTTGAAGAGTGGACGATTCCAAAAGATGCGCCGCTCAGGGACATCAGTGAATATCAATATGTCGGCAAACCTGTGCCGCGTGTGGACCTTGAAGACAAGGTCATGGGTGCTCCCATCTTCGGGATGGATGCTTCATTGCCCGGCATGCTTTATGGTGCGGTTGTACGCCCGACAAAGATCGGGGCACGGTTTGTCGATGCCAATACGATGGAAACCGTATTGATGCCCGGGGTGGTCAAGGTGGTCAAGGAAAAGGATTTTGTTGGCGTCGTTGCAGAAACACAGCTTCAGGCGGAAATGGCCAAGCGGACGATCAAGGTGAAGTGGGAGACGGACCGGAACTGGCAGACGAGGGATATTGAGGAAATGATCCTTGTCGGCAAAGGCAAGCCGATTGTCATTCAGAAACAAGGAAATTCCAAAAGGCTCCTTCGGAATGCATCCGAAGTGATCACGGCAGAATACAAAAGTCCGATCGGTGCCCATGCACAGATAGAGCCAAATGGTGCTGTTGCCGAGGTCAGGGAGGATTATGCCAAAGTGATCCTTTCCACCCAGGTTGTCCGGCTCACGAGGAATGAAGTTGCTGATCGACTGGGTTTGAAAAAGGACCAGGTCAATATTGTGCCCACATACCTTGGGGGTGGTTTTGGCAGGCGGCTGCATACCCCGCATGCCATGCAGGCGGCTGTGATGGCTCGTGTTGTGGGGAAGCCGGTGAAATATTTCTTTGACAGGCAGGAAGAATTCCAGCACGATACATTCCGTCCCCCGACACACCATGTGTTAAAGGCGGTGCTCAGTGAGGATGGGATGATCGAAGCGATGGAGCATAATGTTTCCAGCGGTGATGTGATGTTTGGTTCCCCGATCATCCCCGACATCCTGCAGTCCATTTTGGGCTCGGATGCCGGAGCCTGGCGGGGCGGCATGATCCAGTATGGCGCCATCCCGCACCACCGGGCAATCTCATGGCGTGTGAAACTGCCTTTTGCCACGAGCTGGTGGCGAAGCCTGGGCCTGCTGGCAAATACGTTTGCGATCGAAAGCTTCATGGATGAGCTGGCATTGAAAGCGGGCAAAGACCCCGTGCAGTTCAGGCTGGATCACATCCAGGATGATGTACGCGGATTCAGGCTCAAGGAAGTGATCAAGGCCGCAGCGGAAAAGGCCGGTTTCATGGATGAGGTCCACAACGGGCGTGCCATGGGCTTTGCCGCTTCGACAGATGCGAATACCCCCGTGGCGCATGTGGCGGAGGTTTCCGTTGAAGGAAAACAGATCAAGGTGCATAAAGTGACGTGTGCCATAGACCCGGGACTTGCCGTGAATCCGGACCAGGTCAGGGCCCAGTGTGAGGGATGTGTGATCATGGGGATGAGTGCAGCCATGTTTGAAAAAATGGAAGTTGTGGATGGTTCACTCCGCCCGACCATGTACGGACCCTATAAAATGGCCCTGATGAAACATGCCCCAAAAGAGATTGATGTCGTGATCCTGGAGAATGATGATGTGCCCGGGGCTGTCGGGGAGCCGCCGCTGGGGCCGATCGGGGCTGCCATCGCAAACGCTGTGTATCGGTTAACAGGCAAGCGCCTCAGGGAAATGCCACTCACATTGGAAGGATAATTCCTGTACTTTTAATGAAAAACAAACATGGCATACGACGAGTATATCGCAGACAGGATCAGGCAGACGCTAAAAGAAAAGAAGACCCTTTTTGCCGAGAAGAAAATGTTTGGTGGAATCGCATTCATGGTGGATGACAAAATGCTCTGCGGCATCCTGATGGACAAGAAATCTGGAGACAACCTGTTGATGGTCCGGATCGGTGAAGAAGCATACACGCGCGAAAAAGACAAAGCTGCCGTTCTCCCTATGGACTATACAGGCCGTCCCATGAAAGGATTTGCGTTTATTGCGCCAGACGGTTTTGACCGGGATGAGGACCTGGGAAGGTGGCTGCAATTATGCCTTGATTTCAATCCGTTTGCCAGGGCAAGCAAAAAACGGAAAAAGAAGAATTAGTAAAGGTGAACCTGATTTTTCCTGGCCTGCTACAAGACCTGGATCTTCCTGAATTTCATTTCCTCTTCTGCTTCCGGAACATCGATGAACGAGATTTTCAACATCCCGTTCCTGAATTCTGCCGAGATCTTTTCCTGCGCAATTTCTTTGGCCAGCCGGAACTTCCTTTCCAGCCTGTCCACATCAAATTCATTGAGAATAAATTCGGAGTCCTCATGCCCCTCTTCTTCTTTCTTTTCGGCCACAACAGTCAGGATGTCCTCGGAGATCAGGACTTTTACTTCCTCTTTCTCAAAGCCGGGCAGTGCAACCTGGATCTCGAAAATGGTCCCCTCATGGCGGATATTCACCCTTGGATTTTTTTTCAGCCAGTGCAATTCCCGGGCGTTCCGGCCAAGGAAATATGACCTGTCGCTCAATGGCGAGATCAAAGGATCCTGTCTTTCAGCGTGAAATGATTTAATATCTGGACGGATCATGGCGCATGCTTTTTAATGAACAATCTTCTTCTGCCTCATAAAGGCGTAGACCACATCACAAATAAAGTTGTCCGATTGGTCGGATTGATGCCATGATAACCGTCATAGGTCATTTTGATCCTGATCAAAAGCACAATTCGAGCCTGTCCTCAAAAGAAAATGCGTATCAATTGCCCGGCGAATCATACACCTCTTCAATGCGTTTTGAGAAAGCTTCGATGATCAGTTTCCTCCTGGGTTTCATGGTCAGGGAAAGCAGGCTGTTTTCCCTTGTCCATTTTTCCTTGCCGAGGACATGCCTGCGGATGCGCTCATGTGGTTTCGAGGTTTTGTTCACTTCGCTGAGGATGGCATCATACAATTCCTCAACCCTCGGGTTGTGGATCATATAGGCACTGTCGGTCCAGTGGACCTGCTCGCCCTCAGCCCATGATCTTAGCCATAGGAAATCCGGAATGATCAGAGCAACATTATAGGGCCTGTTCAGACCGTACACGATTGCCTGCTCAACAGCTGGAAATGAAACCAGTTTTTGTTCCAGCGGCCCCGGGATGACAAAGCGCCCGCTCGCATTCTTGTAGACATTTGAAATGCGGTCCGTTATCTGGAGGAACCGGCCGTCTACCAGGCGGCCCAGGTCCCCCGTCCGGAACCAGCCATCTTTTGTGAAGCGTTCCCGGGTTGCTTTTTCGTCCCTGAAATAGCCAATCATGACATTGGGCCCCTTCACTTCAATTTCTCCAGTTTCAGTATCCGGGTTTGGATTCTGTATGCGGACCGATATATCCCGTAAAATGATGCCTGCGGTGCCAAACCTGTTGTCCTTTTTCCTGTACCGGTTGAATGTGATCGCCGGGGAAGTTTCTGTCAGGCCATACCCTTCGCGGATCCGGATGCCGGAAGTGCTGAAGAGCCTTGCAATTTCAGGGGACATGGCTGCTCCGCCGACGATGACCCCTTTCAGGCCAGAACCATATTTTCGTTTCCAGGCATTGATCATGAAAATCTTGACAAGGAGCCGCATGAATCCGGACCTTTCGGAACTGCTGAAAATCAGCCGCCCGACCCAGCCGCCCCGTTCCACCTGCTTGACAATCCGGCTATGGAGCCGCTCAAGGATAAGCGGGACGGATGTCATCCACCTGGGCTTGATCTGCCGGATGGCTTCCTGAAGCTGATTTGGAGATGGAACAAAATAAACGGATGCGCCTGCGGTAATGTAGCTATAGGTCGCGGTCCGTTCCATGATGTGGCTCCTGGAAAGGTAGCTCATGACACGGTGCCCGGCCCGGATCGGCATGCATTCAAGGAGGCCTTCCACATTTGAAAGGATATTCTGGTGGGAAAGCATCACCCCCTTCGGTTTCCCGTATGAACCCGAAGTATACATGATCAACGCACATGCTTGCGGATCAACCTCCGGAAAGGGACTATCTTTTTCAGGTTCTTCCCCGGTTTCAAAGGCTTCGAATAGATGGTAGATGCAGCTGCCCGGGACTCGGTTTTCATCCTGTGTATGATGCCGCTTGAACCTTTCCAGCAACGCTGGACCCTGGCAGAAGATCATTGACGGCTCGAGTTCCTGCAGGATGGCTCCAAGCTCATCATCTGCCAGGTAATTGCTCAGCGGGCACAGGATGGCCCCGCATTTTATGATGGCCATTTCAATGGCGACTTCGGCTGGGGTGCTGGATATAGATGAGAGAACGACAATTTGTCCGGGTTGTAAGCCCCAGTGTACAAGCAGGCTGGCATACCGGTCGATTTTTCCCAGCAATTCGGACGTGGACCAGGCTTTGACACCTTCAGGTCCCCATGCTGCCAGGCAGACCTTCTGGGGGGACTCGTTTAACTGGCAGGAAACAAGTTCGAAGAGACGATCGGGCATCATCTTTGTAAATTAATGAAAATCGGGGTATCCGTGATCGTGTCCTCCCGTTCCCTTTGCAGCTCGCCAAGAAAATTATCTTTGCAAGGACCATCGAATTCCATTCAATCAACTGTTATGAAATATTTGTTGTGCTTTGGCTTCCTTTCATTCGTCTTCCACGCTTTCGGACAGCCAGTTTATCCTGCTGATGATTATGCGGGCCTGGAAGCGTCAATATTGAGAAGTGAGGCAACGTTGGAACTGGATAGCATGGATTTTGCCCTCACAGGAGAAAATGTCGAATGGGATTTTGGCTGGCTGCCTGTTGAAAACCAGGAAGTTGTCATTTACCAGGACCCGAACAATGCCGGCTACAAGGCTTCCTGGTGTTTCCTCAACGGGGCCCTCTTCAACTGCAACCAGGCATTCAATGACCACGTCAACCGTGCCACGGCGGCCACCCAGTTTGATATCGCCGGGTTTATCCTCGAGAATCCGGTCGTGCATTACAAGCTGACGGAAAATACACTGGAAGAAAAATTCATCGGGGCAACCCTGAACCTTGGTGAAAACCCGATTCCCGGAACCATTGACTTGCAGGATGTGGACACGATTTACAGTTTTCCGCTCACGTACGGTCAAAACCATCATTCAAACAGGGTCTTTGAGGCAGATCTTGCTTCATTTGGTTTTGATGCCTACTACGTCAGTGATTCCAGGCGCATGAGCCAGGTCGATGGCTGGGGGGAACTGACGACCCCCTACGGCACATTCGATGAAACGCTTCGGTTGCGTACCCTGGTGCAGGGGACGGATTCGATTTCATTTGACACCCTTGCGCTTGCACTTGATTACCGGCGGGTGACCTACCAGTGGTTTGCACCCGGATACCCACTGCCCGTTCTTGAATTTTCAGGAAATATCCTCAATGGTGAAGAGGCGATTACGCAGGTCAGTTTCCTGGACTCGGCGAGGTGCCTGACGCCAACTGCTTTATTCGGTTTCTTGCCGGTCAATCCTGCACTTGATCCATCAACGGAATCCGTGACGGTCAATTTTTCCAATCTGAGCATTGCCTCTGACTCTGTGGTTTGGCATTTCGGTGACGGAAGCACATCATCTGAATCCAGCCCAGGCCATACGTATACCTGTGGCGGCACCAGGGAGGTAACCCTGTTTGCCTACAATACAACCTGCAGCCCGCCGCAAGCTGATTCACTGACGCTTGCTTTGACACCGGATGCATCCGGCAGCCTTGCCACTCAAAATTCAGTCGAAGAGGAAAACCGGGTCCTGATGGCGACCCTGGAAGGTGTAAATTATCAATGGCTGACATGCGCCGAAAACGGATACGAAATCATTGATGGCGCGATCAGTGATACGTTTGCCCTTCCCGTTTCGGGCGGTCAATTCGCTCTTGCCATCGAGACGCCGAATGGATGCCTGGATACATCGGCCTGTGTATTTTACGATGCAAGTGTTGGGATACCGCGCTTGCAAAGTGGTAAAATTGAAGTTTACCCGAACCCTGTGCGCGATGAGATCCTGATCCGGAACCCGGAACAACTGCAGATCCTGGATGTGCGGTTACACACAGTGAACGGATTGCGATTGAAAGAATGGGTGGCGGAGCAAAATTCAGATCTCCGGTTCCCGGTCGAACTGCCGCAGGGTGTGTATTTGCTTACGGTCCGTACGACAGAGGGGTCACATGTCCAACTCCTTTTTTCACATGAGTAACGAAGGGATCATACACAAGATGTGCATTGGGGTGGATATTGGCGGCAGCCATATCAGCTGCCTTGGCGTGGACCTGGATGAACGTTCTGTGATCCTGGATACGCTTTCCCGGGTTTCGGTGGATCATGATGAAGCCGCGGAAGTGATTTTTAATGCCTGGGCATCGGCGATTTCAGCCACACTGCAACTGGTTGATCAAACCGTGGCAGGCATTGGCATTGCCATCCCAGGGCCATTCAATTACAGGCAGGGTGTCTCCCGAATGGAGCACAAGTTCAGGAGCCTGAAAGGCATCGATATTCCGCTTCATTTGACGAGACATCTCAACACGCCCGGATTGAAGATCCGTTTTTTGAATGATGCGGTGGCTTTTGCAGTCGGTGAGGCGTGGATCGGAGCCGGTAAGGAGGCGAGCCGGATCGTTGCGATCACGTTGGGTACAGGCTTCGGATCTGCATATGCAGAAGATGGCATTCCTGTTATCAGCCGCTCTGATGTGGCCCCTGAAGGATGCTTCTGGCACCTCCCGTACCGGGATGGCATTGCCGATGAGTATTTCAGTACGCGCTGGTTTACCCGGAGGTATGCGGAAGAAACCGGTGTCAACGTTTCTGGTGTCAAGGAGATAGCTGACAGGAGTGACCGAGATCAAAGGGCGCAACGGATGTTTGAAGAATTTGGTGACAACCTGGGCGGCTTTTTAGTGCCATGGCTGAAAAAATTCGATGCCGACCTGCTGATCATTGGAGGCAACATCGCCCATTCCCTGCCTTTGTTCGAGCAATCAATGAAGAGTAAATTCACCCTTGGGGGCCTGGATATTGAAGTAAAGCTTTCTGAATTGATGGAACATGCTGCCATGGTTGGCGCTGCCCGGCTTTTTGATCCTTTATTCTGGGACAATTACAAGGATGCGGACCAGCCCCTTTGATTAAAAAATGAGTGCAATGCATATTCGATTGACCGGTTTTTTCTTCTTGCTCACCCTGCTGGGCCTTGCGTCCTGCAGTGAAACGATTTCAAAAGCAGACACATTTGACCCGCTGCCTTTCGTAGATCCGAATATCGGCGCCGTACATGCCCGCTGGTTTTTCTATACGCCTGGGGCGCGTCCTTTCGGCATGGCCAAACCTGCCCCGCATACAAATGCACACGGTGCGATCGGAAGCTGGGCGCCGGGCGGATACGACAACCGGCATACCTCAATCGAGGGTTTCGGTCCTTTCCACGAATTCCAGATTGGCGGACTCGTGGTCATGCCGACGACCGGGGCATTACAGACGCTGCCTGGTTCACTGGAGAATCCGGACAGCGGATACAGGTCGCGGTTTGATAAAAAGAGTGAAGTTGCAGAACCCGGCTATTATTCTGTCTTCCTTGATGATTACAAGGTCCGCACCGAACTGACTTCTACTGAGCGGGTGGCATATTACCGCTTCACCTTTCCGGCATCCGAATCATCAAACATCCTGTTTGATATTGGCAACAAACAGGGCGAATCTGCTGACGTGATCCGTGCGGAAATGAAAATGTTGACGGATCAAACATTTGAGGGATCGATCGAGACCTACCCGACCTATGCGACCTTTTGCGATGAAGGGAACCATGTGCTGATGTATTTTTACGGAAAGATCAGTAAGGTGCCTGGAGCTGTGGGTGCCTTTCGCGAAGACCAGGTCATGGAAGGGAAGCGCGAAACCTCGGATATTCGGAACGGCATGTATTTGACCTTTGAAACCGGGGCAGATGAAGTGATCGACCTGCAGATCGGCTTATCCTACACCTCTACGGAAAATGCGAAACTGAACCTGGAAAGCGAGGCGCTTGATGTTTCCTTTGACGAAGCCAGGGAAGATGCCCGGGATGCATGGCGCAATGCACTTGGCCGCATTCTCGTGGAAGGCGGCGATTCACTTACACGGGTCAAGTTCTATACCGGCCTGTACCATGCGACCCTCGGCCGTGGCACGGCATCAGATGTCAACGGCCAGTATATCCGGAACGACAAAAAGATCGGCCAGATCCCGCTGGACGAAAGCGGTAACCCGAAGTACCGCCACTTCAATACCGACGGCATGTGGGGCGGGTTCTGGAACCTCAGCCAGCTTTGGGCGATGGCCTACCCGGGATATTTCAGGGAGTACCTGCAGGCCAATCTGGACTTTTCAAAAGAGACGGGCTGGCTCCATGACGGGCTGGCGGCCGGTGTGTATACGAATGGCGTGCAGACCAACTTTTTCGGGCTCCTGCTGGCATCTTCGTACCACTGCGATATTCCCCTTTATGATGATGTTGAAACAGTATATGCGGCCGCATATAAAAACGAAACCGAATATGCGAACCGGCCGTTCGGTTCCGGGCGGTATGACCTGGGGTATTTTGTCAACCAGGGCTATATCCATTCCTATGACACGACCCTTTCCAATGGCTGGGTATTTAATTTTGGTGCATCCCATACGCTGGAATTTGCGTACAGTTCTTATGCCGTGGCAGGATTCGCGAAAGCGATAGGCAAAACGGATGATTACCGCAAACTGATGCACCAGGCGAATGGCTGGCGGAACATCTTTGACGGCGAGACACAATATATCCGCCCGCGTTACCAGGACGGCACATTCATAGAAAATTTTGACCCGATGGAGCCCTGGCGCGGATTCCAGGAAGGCAATGCTGTGCAGTATACCTGGTATGTGCCCCACGACCCGGCATCTTTGATTGACACGCTGGGTATCGACCTGTTCAACGAGCGCCTGGAGACCACATTTGAGGAGAGCAGGGAGTCTCTATTCGGCGGCGGGAAGGAACTGGACAGCTTCTCCGGATTGCAGAAGCTGTACAACCAGGGAAACCAGCCCTGCCTGTTCCAGCCGTGGCTGTTCAATTATTCCGGGAAGCCCTGGCTGACGCAGAAATGGACCCGGGCGATCTGCGATGAATTTTACGGGACCGGTGAGATCCACGGCTATGGATATGGGCAGGACGAGGACCAGGGCCAGCTGGGTGCCTGGTTTGTGATGGCTTCATTAGGGTTGTTTGACGTGCAGGGACATACTTCACAGAGGCCCTCGTTCCAGTTTGGCAGCCCGGCATTTGACAGGGCGACCATTAATTTGGCCGATGGGAAGAAACTGGTCATCGAAACGGAGAACAACAGTGAACAGAATATCTATGTGCAGTCGCTCACATTTAATGGTGTTTCCGTGGAAGATTGCTGGATGTACCGGGACGAATTGATGCTGGGGGGTACCCTCCGGTTTGTCTTGGGCCCCGAGCCGAATGAATCGTGGGGTGTAGGCACGCCTCCGCCGAGTATGCGCGATGAACAGTAGCGGCTGCTTCAGCTGCCGGATAGAGGATTGTATCCAGCAAGCCGCCTCATAGAAGACGGTCTCCGGAAGAGAGTAACTAAAGTTTTAGTTATTCGTCACGAATAACCAGAACATTAGTTACTCAAGGCTCTATATTGGCCATTCCCGCAATCCCTGATATCCTGTATCGGATGTGAAAAATATGGGATTAAGAATTTATTCTAGGCCGCTGTAATTGTCTGAATTAGGATTTTTTGGATTTTAGGATGATGCGTTTTTTTGGATATCAGAACTCAGCATCCAGATCA
>JARQTN010000227.1 GCA_029976695.1 Lewinellaceae bacterium | reverse complement strand
AAGCCCTGAAGGGGCGACAGATCCCATTCTGTTGAAGTTACAAAATATAATATTTTCAGATCGTAATCGATTAAAAATATAAGAATAATAGATTACAATCCAATTTTGATATATTTTTAGTGCATGATCAAAAGAATACTGGAAGAGACGATCAGGAGCAGGATGTTTAAGGGCAAGGCGATTATCCTGACCGGCCTGCGCCAAACCGGGAAAACCACCCTCGTGAAGAAAATTGCGGAAACCAGCCAGCACCAATCCCTTTATCTGAATGCAGACGAACCGGATGTGACGGGACAACTGGAAGGGGCGAATTCAGCAATGCTGAAACGGATCATTGGCAACAGGAGAATAATCATCATTGATGAGGCACAACGGATCAGGAACATTGGCATTTCTTTGAAGTTGATCACAGACCAGATCCGTGATGTGCAGCTCGTTGTGACCGGATCATCCTCGCTGGATATTGCAAATGAAATCAAGGAGCCGCTGACAGGAAGAAAATATGAATATCATCTTTTCCCATTGTCCTTTGCCGAACTTGAGCATTACCATGGCTTTCTCGAGGAGCGACGAAACCTGGAGGCACGGTTGATCTTTGGCAGTTACCCGGATGTGGTCAATCATCCGGGCGAGGAAAAAGAAATCCTTGCAAATCTATCTGATACATATCTGTACAAGGACCTGCTCAGCCTTGAAGAAATCCGCAGGCCGGAATTGCTGGGCGACCTGTTGGAGGCCCTGGCACTGCAATTGGGAAATGAGGTCCGCTATTCGGAGATTGGACAAATGGTGGGAGCTGACCCGGGAACCGTGAAGAAATACATTGATCTTCTTGAAAAGGTATTTGTCATTTTCAGGTTGCGCGCATTCAGCCGGAATGTGCGCAACGAGATCAAAAAATCAAGGAAGATCTACTTTTATGACAGCGGGATCCGCAATGCCATCATCCGCAATTTTGCGCCCCTCCACATGAGAGCGGATGTAGGTGCGCTGTGGGAAAATTACCTGGTTTCTGAAAGGATGAAATTTAATGCATACCGGCAAAGCTATGCCAGGATGTTTTTCTGGCGTACACAGCAGCAACAGGAAATTGACCTCATTGAAGAAGAGGATGGGAAAATCTCAGCCTTCGAGTTCAAATGGAATCCGAAACGCAAAGCGAAGTTCCCGAAGACTTTCACCCGCAATTATCCAGTCACTGAAACCTCTGTCGTACATCCTGAAAACTACCATGATTTCCTTGCGGAGGGCTAATCTGACATCCGGGTATGGTTCTTCCCTGAAGCAGATATTTCATTGGATCATGTGACTGGAGGTACATTTGATTTCCTTTCAACTTTCCGACTACCAATCAAGCATATCAGGATCTCCTGAAAACGGATCACCACACGTAGCTTCCCGTCACTGCACCAAAATGCCATCCACACCCACGAGGTAGCCGTCCGAATACCCCGACGCCCGGTAGTCCTTGCCGATGATGACAAGCGAAATGGTGTTTGTTCCCTTCCTGAGTGAAAAGGAGCCGATGCTGACGGGACCGGTATGCTCGACTTTCTCGGCGTACCCGTCGACGAGCAGGCCTGTTGCCTTTCCGTTGACCAGTACTTCGAAAATGCCGTAGTCCGCAGCCCGGGTGAAAAAACCGTACAACTCATATGTGGCGTCGGAGTCCACCTCGAAAGGCAATTCCAGGCGGTCGCCCGGGCCAGCCTCGACCCACCATAACTGGGCGTTGTTGCTCCATTTGTCTTTGAAATTGGACATCTGCTGCACGCGCAACCGCCCACTGGTGATCCTGCCCGTGTTCATCCAGTCTTCTCCTTCATGCGAGGGGGTCCTGTTGGTTTTGATCGAGGCAAGGTGTTTGTTTGATAGATCAATTAGCTTTCTCACAACGTCCGGGTGGTCTTCAGCAACATCGAATCGCTCGGCCGGGTCAATTTCCAGATGGTGCAGCACCGGTGGGTCATGCTCGGTCCTGGGTCCAGGCCGGTATTTGGTCTGCGTGATGAAGTGTACCTTCCAGGGACCGAATTTGGCGGCAAAAAGTTCCTTGCCCCGGTGGTAGGCGAAGAAACGGTCGGGCGCCGCGTGGTCGGCATCTGTCAGGATCTGCAGGATACTTTGACCATCAATGTGTTCAGGCACGACAGTTCCGGCCACCTCGGCAATGGTTGGCAGGAGGTCCAGCGAAGAAGCAAAATTAGCTGTGTTGATCCCGGCGGGGATGTGCCCGGGCCACCAGGCGATCATGGGTACGCGCATGCCGCCTTCCCAGGTGGTTCCCTTGCCGTCCCTGAGCATGCCGGCAGACCCGCCATGCTGTTTCTGTACCAGCCAGGGACCGTTGTCACTGGTGAAGAATACCAGCGTGTTTTCACTGAGTCCTTCATCGTCGAGCTTGTCAAGGATCTGCCCGACACTCCAGTCAATCTCCTCGATCACATCACCATATAAACCGGCTTTGCTTTGATCCGTGAAATCGCGGGAGACAAACAAGGGAACGTGCGGCATCGCATGGGCAAGGTAAAGGAAGAATGGCTGCTCCCTGTGCTGGCCGATGAACCGGACCGCTTCCTCGGTATACCGCTTCGTCAGTGTTTCCTGGACTGCCGGTCGTTCCACAATCGTCGTGTCCCGCATCAGGGGCACATTCCAGAAGGCATTATTGCCGTCCTTCGCCCCGACATGATCCATATCATTGGAATAGGGGATGCCGAAATAGGTGTCAAAACCCTGGTTTGTCGGCAGGTATTGCGGCAAGTGTCCAAGGTGCCATTTGCCAATGATTGCAGTGGCATAGTCTTTTTGCTTGAGCATTTCGGCAATAGTCACTTCTTTCAGGGGGAGGCCTGTCTTGCTGTCGGGAAAAAGGACATCCCTCGGGAGCAGCCCACCGACCATGCCTGTTCTGACCGGATACCTGCCGGTGAGCAAGCCGGCGCGGCTGGG
>JARQTN010000226.1:6638-12830 GCA_029976695.1 Lewinellaceae bacterium | reverse complement strand
ACGACCTACAGTGTCAATGATAAAGGACATGCAATGCATTGATCGGCCTCAGGATGTGCGGGCAGGTGTTTTGATTTCTTTATTAAAAACCGCAATTGAAATGAGCATGATTCGTGATGCCTGTTTTGGTATCTTTTTATTGATCGGCGGATCCGCCCGTCTACTCAGATAGGATTTCTAAAACCAGTCCACATACCACCCGGCGCCATTCAGGATCTTCCGCGGGTTGGAGCCGTCCGCATCGACAACGCAAAACCCGCTAGTCTTGCAAAACAGGCTGCTGTTGTAATAGACGATCTGGCTGCCATCTGCTGACCAGTCCGGGAAAATACCCTTCGCTACCTCGACGATTCCTGAACCATCGGCATGCATCGTATAGGTTTTTCCCAGGATCGGGACGGCAGAGTTTGCATACACAATTTTCATCCCGTCCGGGGACCAGCGTGGATGTTCGGTATGTACACCAAGGTTTGTTTCGATGAAGCCGTCCAGGTGCACGACGAGCGTTTCATTCAAATCTGCATTCGCCAGCCTGCGTACGCACAGGAACCGCTTACCGTCCGGCGACCAGTCAAGGGCCTTTGCCACACCCTCCAACCGGATGATCAGGCTGTCGTGTCGACCATCGGTCCTCACACGCCGGATCTGGAACTCATCTGCCGATACACGGCAGTAGGTAAGCCATTTTCCGTCCGGCGACCAGGCCGGATACAGGCAATCCCTGTCACCACTGCCGCTTATCGGGGTTGAAACATGTTCACCAGTCGCATGGATGATCGAGATGCTGTCCCCGTGTCCGGACCGGAAAGCGATCTTTGTCCCGTCGGGTGACCAGCGCATATATTTTGGCAGGTCAAACCCGTGCCCCTGGGTATCCTCCCGGATCTTGAATACCTGGTTGTCACGCAGCAGGAACAAACCGCTCTCCCAGGGTTTGGAAAAGATGATCCTGGATGTCATTTCCGCAAGGGGTGAATCGCACTGGCAGGAAGGACAATCGATTAGGGCACTGTCCGATTTTTGACATTGTGCAGAAATCATGATCAGGACAATGAAGAAGAGAGCCTTTTGGATGGATGGCAAATACTCGATATGTCCAGTCCTGTTTTTCACTTTGATCAGTTATTCTCTATTTATTCATGTTCTTTCTTCCATTTGAGGTTACCCACCATGATGTCCTGGCCCGGTTACCTGTTTTTATAGAGCATGTTTTGGCCTGTGTATTTTTAATTTCGGCATTCTTGTTAGATCTTCCTGTGTCCGGATGTAACATGGTTTGGTAGCATTGTATCATATACAGGGTTTTCGATCCAATGACAGTACAGATTCAGATAGTCGACAGATTTTCTGGCATGTGCAAAACCTCTGACAGTTTTGGATGATCACCCGAGGATGCCGATTTGATCGGCCAGGATGTTCAGGCTATCTGCTGTAACACGCATGTTGTAATCCGCTCGGCATTCGCCAGAATTTTCAGACTCGGTGGATCGATCAGACTGCTCAGGATTGCAGAACCGTCTGTGATATACATTCACGAAAAAAGAAGGGCCAGAACCGCGGCTCCAAAGCCGGACCCAAAGACGATTACATCTCTTTGATCATTGTTCATGTTACCTCATGTATGCGAAGTTGCCATCTGTCTTCGTGGCATTTGTGAAGAATTTCTGGCCGTCCGGGTAATAGATCTCATCTATGTCAGGACCCTCCCGGAAGTTGATCAGGGGGCAGCAGGGCTCCTTTTTATAAAAGCCGGTAAGTACAGTAAGCTGGGCTGCGAAGACTGCTGCGGAGTACAATTGGCTGATCCGCCCATGATCCTCCAGGCCATCGCGGATGATGGCCGCTTTTTGATCATACGAGAGCTTGTGGAAGGCCAGTGTCCCGCATTTCTTCAAGGCACGATTTCGAAGGTTACAATTGAAAAGCCACCTTGTCTGACCGAAGCCGAAACCGGGATCTTGGAAAACGACTGTCAGGTTTGGGTGTGCGGTATCTGTCCCGGGAACAATGGTCTCAATAAATGCACGGATCGTCTTGTCCTCGAAAGCTGCCCCGGACATCATTTTCTCTGCCTGTGCCAGGGTAGGTTTCCAATGCACCCAAAGGCCCAACGTGCCAATGACCAGTTTGCGGATATCCTCCCTCCTGGTTGTAACATCGGTATCCTTTATCATGGTTCTTTATTTTGCGATCAAGGTACTGCAAGACCCGGGGCAAACAGTAATATTGAAGTAACCGACATGCGCACATATGTAACAGAATACCGGATACTGCGATTTTCACACCGGTTGTTGCCCCTCCATTACATCAAAACAAGATTTGGGTACTTGACAATGCATGTTTCCCTTGCCGTCTGGGGAAATGGAATTATGTAACATATACTTGGAATCATGTAGCAGAATGATCTCCATCGCTTCCAATCCAGCTATGAATCCATTATATTGAAAAGGATTGGAACACAGAATGGGAGATGATGAACCTATGAAGACCAATAAATTCAAATGGCTACCAGAACTGAAGTTTGACACAAAGCTTCCCTCCGGGCTGAAAAATCGTTTCTACTATGAGCTTCATGTCCGGAATACCTCCCGTTTGCGGATCCTGGGCTGGCTTGGACTGACTGTTTTTTCCCTGCTGCTGGTCATTGATTATTTGCGTTATCAATCAGGGGTCTTTCATGAAAGCTGGGTCGTCCGTGCCCTGTTCTGGAATCATATTCTGGGGATTGGACTGTGGGTGGTGCTGCTTTATGTCATCTACAATAAAACGCCCCTGATCAAGTCAGGTCAATATAATCCAGGCCCCATCATGAACCTGGGGCTGCTGGTCATCATCCTTGCGGTCATCCCGCAAACAATTTTTACTTATCTGGATCGCGGCAACCTGATCCTGTATACCGTTTTCATCCTGGCTGCAAACTGGTGCATCACCCTGACGCATTTTGAGCGGGTAGCGTTTAATATTGGCAGCGGGATATATATGGTCACTGCGATCCTGATCCTGCAGAAATGGGATACCGTGAATACGGTCATCCACATCTATGAGGTCCTTGGCTTTACTTCCCTGTCCTTTATATTCAATACGTACGATTTTAACCTGAGCTGGCAGAACTACTACCGGGGCGTGCAGCTTGCCCGGGAAAAAAAGCGGATTGAAAACCTGGAGGCGATCAAGAAAAACCTTTACACGAACCTGACCCATGAATTTCGTACCCCGCTCACCGTCATCAGGGGGATGAGCGACATGGCAAAAACCTACCTGGACAACAAGAAGCACAATGAACTTCCCCGCATCCTGGACAATATCGACGCGCATGCAGATAATATCCTGAACCTGATCAATCAGCTCCTCAACCTGGCTCAGCTTGAGTCCAGCCTGCTGACGCTCGACCTGCAGCAAAAGGATATCGTACAATTCCTGAAGCGGATCGTGGGTATGTTTGAGGCAGGTGCCGCGAAAAAACACATCACACTGAAAGCCACCTATGGGACCGAACCGTTTATTATGGATTTTGACGAAGAGAAACTCCGGTCCGTGGTCACGAACATCATTTCCAATGCGATCAAGTTCAATCACGAAGGAGGGGAGATCTGCATGGACTTTTCCGTTATGGAAAACGGGTCAGGCAGTGTGGTGCAAATCAAAATTTCGGATACCGGGTACGGGATCGGAAGGGAGCACCTGCCCTACATCTTCGACAGGTTTTACCAGGCAGATACCGGGCCGACCCGTAAATCGACGGGTACCGGCATCGGACTCGCTTTGACAAAGGAACTCGTTGAGCTGATGAAAGGTCAAATCGAGGTGGGTAGTACGCTGGGTGAAGGCACGACGTTCACAGTAACACTTCCAGTCACGAATGATGCCGAGTTGACTGATATCGAATCAGAGGAAGCAACTCCTGAATCAGCATCCAAAAGAAGGGCATCAGAGGTCCTGCAAAAGGATATGCAAAAACCGTGGCTGCTGATCGTGGAAGACAACCCGGAAGTCCGGGATTACCTTGCTGAACTCCTGGAACAAGAGTATATGATCGAGCTGGCTGAAGACGGCAACGAAGGTGTGCAGAAGGCACTGGATATCATTCCTGACCTGATCATCAGTGACGTCATGATGCCGGGTAAAAGCGGATACAGCCTGTGCAAGGAATTGAAAGAACACTTCAAAACAAGCCACATCCCCATCTTGCTCCTCACTGCAAAAGTGACCACCCAGGACAGGCTGGATGGGTGGGGTAAAGGTGCGGATGCCTACATGACCAAGCCGTTTAAGGCAAAAGAACTGAAGGCGAGGCTGGAAAACCTCCATCAATCCCGAATCAAGCTGCGCGAAAAGTATCAAAAGATCGCCATGGTCACCGACAAGGATGCCCTGCGGAAGGAAAACAGCTTCCTCCATGATCTGAATGACTGCATCGAAAAGCACATGCAGGACAGGCAGTTCAGTATCGAAGGCCTTGCCAATGCCCTGTATATGAGCCGCATGCAGCTCCACAGAAAACTGAAGGCCCTGACCGGCCGGTCGGCGAGCAATTATGTGCGTACATACAAATTGCACAAGGCCAAGCCGATGTTAGGTGACCTGTCCAAAACCATTGCGGACGTTGCTTTTGACGTCGGTTTTGAGGACCCGGGGTACTTCACAAAGGTTTTCCAGAAAGAATTCGGAATGACCCCGAGCAGTTTTCGGGATACCCTGAATTGATTCCTCACCCTGGATACAAGAATTTCTCCGCCTCTCCATTCCTGTTTTTGGTTTGAAATTTGCAGTTTCCGGTTTGTGAAGATTTCATTCGTCATACCTGTTTACAACGAAGAGAAAAACATCCCGCAATTGTACCGGAGATGCATTGATGCATTAGGCAGCATCAGGCATAAGGGGTATGAATTCCTGTTTGTCAATGACGGGAGTACGGATGGCTCGATGGATGTGATCCGGTCGCTGGTGTCTACAGACAGGAATGTCCGGTACATCGATCTGAGCCGTAATTTTGGCCAGCAGATTGCGCTTTCGGCCGGTCTTGATCACTGTTCCGGTGACTGGGTTGCCATCCTTGACGCCGACCTGCAGGACCCGCCGGAATGCATCCCGGATATGCTTTCCAGGCTGGAGGAGGGTTTTGATGTGGTTTATGCCAGGCGAAAAAACAGGCAGGGTGAGTCCCTGCTGAAGAAATGGACAGCGAAATGGTTCTATCGACTTTTCAACGCCCTGGTGCCGATCGATATGCCGCTGGATACGGGTGATTTCCGTGTGATCCGCAGGAATGTTGTGGACATCTTGCGCAACATGCCTGAACAGCAGAAATTCATTCGGGGACAAATCGCCTGGATGGGGTTCAGGCAGACATATATTGAATATGACCGTCCGGAAAGGAAAGTAGGAGCAACCGGGTATACCATCGGAAAGATGTTTCGCCTGGCCCTTGATGGCATCACATCCTTTTCTGATTTTCCCCTTCGGCTGGTCACGCTGAGCGGGTTCGTGTTTTCATTCATTGCCTTCCTGGGTATGCTCTATGCGCTGTATTCCAAATTCATCCTGAAGGATTTTGTGCAGGGTTGGACAAGCATCATGATCAGCGTTTTGTTTATTGGTGGTGTGCAGCTCATCGCGATCGGGATCCTCGGGGCCTATATCAGCAGGCTCCATCAGAATACGCGGAACCGGCCGCTGTATATCGTCAGGGATTCGAATTTGTGATAGCCGCTTTGCGGGTTCCGCGTTTTGTGTTCAGTGTTCAGTGTTTCCCAACTCCGATATCGCCTTCATTGAAGTTTCAGCGATCGAAGCAAACTTCGGCGGGCGAGGCGGGTTGCGTGTTCTGTGTTCCGCGTTTTGTGTTCAGTGTTCAGTGTTCCCCCTCCTTCGCTATCGCTTTGGCGGGCATGGCGTTTTTTACAGCGACGATGTCAGACACCTTAAAGGTGTCCGACATCTGGAGCGGGGAGGGCCACCAGGTTTCAAGGGTTTCAGGTTTTGGGTTTCGGGTTTCGGGTTCCCCTCCTTCGCTGTCGCTCCGGCGGGCGAGGTTCGTTTTGTGTTCCGTGTTCCGCGTTTTGCGTTCTGTGTTTGTCCTAAGTCCTAAGTGCAAAAAAGGATAAGAGATAGATAACTCATTTTGAGCAAACGCCTTCAAACGCACATTAATTCGTCGGTAGAATGCTGACAAGTACGCAGTAATTCGTCAGT
>JARQTN010000226.1:4673-6538 GCA_029976695.1 Lewinellaceae bacterium | reverse complement strand
GCCGCCTGCCTCCTCCCGTGTTCGCGGTACCTGCTGAACAGGAAGGCAGCGATAAAGCAAAGGATCATGCCAATGATACCCGACAGCCTGATCCCCAGATCGTTTTCCGGGTCCTTGCCAAGGATCGTCAGGATGGCAAAAGTGAACAGCCCGACAGTCTGCCCGGATTTTGTAGCAAAATTCCGAACGGCATAGTACATGCCTTCCTTCTGCTCCCCGGTTTCCCTGGAGTCGATCGTGGCAATCTCGGCAATGATCGCATACGGCAAGACGCCTAAAATAGCCATCGGGTAGGCGGCAAAGACGGCAAAACCGAAAATTTGAACATATGGCGAAACAGGCAGCTTGCCCATGAGGAAGATGCCGCCCATTGATACCGCCAGGCAGATAAGCCCGCTGGTCACGAGTAGTTTGTACCCATGGTTTTTTGAATAGGAAATGATGAACGGATAGAAGAGCAATGAAACGATCACCATCACACTCATGACGGCCCCGCCGAGGGCCTCCGGCAAGCCTAACAGCACAGTGAGCATATACAGCATCCCGCTCGCGATCATGCTGAGAGCTACAAAATACAGGGTTTCTGTGCCGATGAAAAGGAGGAAATTCCGGTTTGACAGGGTCTGCTGCAGGGACATTCGCAGGGGAATCGAAATCGGCACGGACACACAGTATTTTTTTTCATTGATGGTAATGCTTGGGATGAGCATGCCTATGGCACCGATAAACGTGAATGTACCGATGGACAATTGCATGGCCGAACTCCTTGTTTTCAGGTGCAGCACGGACTCATAAATATCTGCCAGCAGGGGTGTTTGCGCCGCCAACATGATCCCGACAACAAAGCCAACAGAAACAAAAGCGGCATAGTACACTTTTTCTTTTCGCGAATGTGCAAGCTCCGGCAAGAGCGCATTAAAAGGAACGACATAGATAGTAAGGCTGAGGTAAAAGAAAAACAGCATCACCGCCAGCCAGACCAGGTTCATGTGGGAGGTCTCATTGTGTATGGGCAGGTAGATCAGCACGCTGAACAGGAATGTCGGCAAAACGGCATTCCGCATGAATGGGATGCGCCTGCCCCGGGAATTCTGTGATTTGTCGCTCAGGAAGGCGACCAGGGGATCTGTGACCGCATCGGTCAGCCTGCCAAATGCAAGCACGAGCGAAAGCCCGGTGATGACACCCATGAATGATACATTCGGGACCAGCTCGATCATCCTGGCATTGGAAGGCGGCAGGTAAAAGTAGATCAGCATGACAGACATCATGTTGTACATGATGGAATACCCGAATGCGCCAAGTCCGTATTTCAGGCGTCCGATGCTGGTTAGCTTCTCTTGCATGTGAAAGCGAAAATAGAACGATTTCGGTATCTTTTGCGCCTGGGCCGAAGGATCTTCCTGGTGGAGGTTTTATTCGTGCAGGGTGACTTCTGTCACTTTCCATCAACTACATCCTGTTATTTTTGTTCCTTCGTTATCGCTTTTGCCTATGGATGCCTTCAAGTTTTGGGTAAGATTTCCGGTTTGGATCTGCACGGTTGTTTTCCCGGCAATGGTGACCGGACAGGAAACCATCGACTGGCAGGTCTTGTCTGACGTGACTTTCCACCCAGTGTTTGTCGAAGACTTTGGATATGCAATTGACAGCGCTGCCTTCGGGAATGACGTTCGTTTATTTGAAGGGAAAGAAGTCATGATCAGGGGGTACATGATCCCGCTGGATGCGTTGGGCACATCATATGCGCTCTCACGAAACCCAAATGCGACCTGCTTTTTTTGCGGAGGTGCGGGTCCCGAAACAGTTATCCAGTTGAATCTCAAGCCTTCCGCGATCAGGAGATATGAAATGGATGCGATCCT
>JARQTN010000226.1:2398-4573 GCA_029976695.1 Lewinellaceae bacterium | reverse complement strand
CTGAAGATAAAATCGGTGGTCTGCTCTGGCACATAATTCAGTTTCGTCATGGTCCCGTTCAGGAACCCTTTCCCTTCGAGCCCGCCAGATCCGATTGCGATCTTTGACTGCAGGACATTGTACAGCGAGCCCTGGGGATCGCATTGTGAAGGCCTGAGCCAGACATTGATCCTGTCCTGCTGGTGCGGCTCCAGGACATGTTCAAATGCATAATTGCTGAGAAATGTGAATCCTGCACAAAAGATCAAAACGGGTGTCAGGATGGCGGCCTGCCTGTATGCCCCATTCCGGATTGTCCGGAACAGTGTAGTCAGGAGAAAGATGCCATTCACAAGCACGACATAGCGGGTCAGGTTGAAATACAGGCCCACCCCGGTGAGCAGCAGGAGGATGCTGGCACTGATCACCCAGGGTTGTTTTTTGCGTTCGTTGAGGATGAAGATGCCTGAAGTGATCAGCAGCAGGAAGGCGACTACCTGGACCGGGTTGAAAAGCAGCGAAAAGATAAACAGGGTGCCGATGACGATAAAGATCAGCGGAAGCCACGGGGGCAAACCCTCCCGGTAAAGGAGGATGATAAAGGAAAAGAACACCAGTGCAGAGCCGGCATCAGGCTGGAGGAGGATCAGGGCAACCGGGAGCAGGAAGATCCCGTAGGCCACCATCTGGTGCCTGAAGCGCTTCAGGGAAGTGCGGTGATATCCAAGGAAAGCGGATAGTGCAAGCGCTGTACCGAATTTTGCGAATTCTGAAGGCTGCAGGGAAAAACCGAATATGCTGAACCAGGAGGTGGATCCCTTTACCGTATTTCCAAAAAGCAGCACTAGCACGAGCAGCAGGATGGTAAAACCATATACCGGGTAGGCAAATGTGCTCCAGAATTTCCAGTCCACGATCATCAGGGCTGCAAAGACCCCGAAAGAGATCAGGATGAAGATGCTTTGTTTTCCAAAGCTGCTGTCGAGATCGAATATCTTTTGCGGGCCACCGATCTGGTGGCCGGCGGCATAGATCATCATCCAGCCGATCAGGATCAGGCTCAGGAAGATGGAAAATGTGATCCAGTCAAATTTCTGTTTGCGCGCCTTTCTCAGGTGGGTCATTTTATTTCTGGTACCTCAACAATTCTTCAGCCTCTAACTGGTCCGCGACAAGGAATGCACCGGGGTATGTTTCTTTCATCCTTTCCAGGAACGGAAGCGCATCCTGTTTTTTCAGGAAGGCACCCGCCTTCAAGTGGAAAAACGGTGGTACATGGGTGAAAACGGCATCATAATCCGGGTATGTTTCCGCGAACTTCTTCCTTGCGCTTTCCATCTGGCGTTTGTCTGTCGTTGCGATCAGCTGGATCCGCCAGCCTCGGAGTTCGGTGTGGTTCTTATGATAATCCACATAACTCTTCATCATTTGCGTGATCAGGGGTTCCTCTACAATATTCTGTGCCTCAATGACCTGGGTGAATCCAGTGAAAATCAGACCAACTGCGACAATCCTCAAAAACCAGTTCATGCGCCTTTTTACAATTTTGATTCTTCAATAATTTTCACGCTCGATGAACAACCCAGCCGGTCAGCTCCTGAACGGATCAGGTGCAGGGCGGCACTGTAGTCCCGGATGCCGCCGGAAGCCTTGATCCGGATTTCGTTCCGCAGGTTCCTGCGCATCAATTTTATGACTTCAGTAGTTGCCCCAGTGCCGAAAAAGCCGGTCGATGTTTTAACGAATGCCGGTTGTTCCTCATTGCAAAGCCCGCACAAATGAATGATCTCCTCATGGGTCAGCAACCCGGTTTCAAAGATCACTTTCAGTGTCTTGTCATGGTCCCTGGCAATGGAATTGTACAGGTTCAGTTCCTTTCTGGTATATGCCCAGTGCCCTGATTTGATCGCTGCCACATTGATGACGACATCGAGTTCGTCCACCCCCAAATGGATGGATTTCAGCATGCTGGCTTCCTTGGCCTGGATGTGATCAAAGCCGATGGGAAAGCCGATGACGGTAGCCGTCGCCACAGGCGAGTCAATGAGTTCCTTCTTCGCCTGGCTGAGAAAATACGGCGGCATGCATACGGCAAAGAAGTAGTGTTCCTTCGCCTCATTGCATAATTGCGTGATCGCCTCCTCGTCACAGTCGGGACGAAGGTTTGTATGATCGATGTATTGTCCGATTACCATA
>JARQTN010000226.1:0-2298 GCA_029976695.1 Lewinellaceae bacterium | reverse complement strand
ATCCGTGATCTCCCGACAAGCCTGCTCATTTTTATCCTTGCCCTGATCTTTACGGTATTGGGTGTCTGGCTCGGATACCAGTTTAGATTAAGGAATGCACCTTCCGGACAGGATCTGGATGCAGGAGAATTGGACAAAAGGCTGGAGATCCTGCAAATCACCTCACGTGAATATGATGTGTTGAAGCTGATCGTCAAAGGATACTCCAATCAGCAGATTGCGGATGCACTCCATATTTCACTGAGTACGGTGAAAACACATACATCAAAGATCTTCTCAAAGCTGGATGTCAAACGCAGGACGCAGCTGGTGCAGAAGGCCAGGGAACTGCAGATTATCCGGTAAAACCGCGTCATACGAAAGTATGAATCCGGGTACGATGTGTAATTTCATGCTTTGGGATGATGGCATTCATCAAAAGAATGCGCTATTTGCACCCGAACTAAAAATCTGGTATCATGAAGCAAACAGTATTCAAATATGGCACGATCGGGGCCGTGATCATGGCTGCTTTAATCCTGGTCACTTTTTTATTCAACTCGGGCAAGCCCAATTTTGAATGGGGCCAGGTGATCGGGTATGCAACGATGATCATTGCACTCTCTACCGTCTATCTCGGGATCAAATCGTACAGGGACGAACACCAGGCCGGGATCATTTCCTTCAGCAAGGCTTTCACTGTGGGAATCCTCATCTCGCTTTTTGCCTGCGTGGTATATGTGATCGTGTGGCTGATCTACCTTCAGACAGATGCCGGGTCACAAATGATGGATCAGTATATCGCATACTCTCTGGAGCGCATGCAGGAACGAGGCATGGATGCTGCCGAGATCGAGCAGAAAAGGCAGGAATACGAGGCTTTCAGTAAAATGTACGAAAATCCCCTCGTCAGGATCGGCATGACGTTTATGGAGATCTTCCCCGTCGGCCTGATCATCTCGCTGGTCAGCGCCTTGTTGTTGAAAAGGCGGTGATCCGGTCGGTTTTCGTTCAGGTATTTCCAGGGGGCAGGAATCCTGCTGATGGTGTATCCTTGGAAAGGATAGGAACTTCCAAATCAGTTTATCAACCTCCTGCGTTCCTTTTCGAGCGCATTCTTTGAGGCGATCGCCTGGGCAATGAGTGAAATGCAGTCCCTCAGGAGCAGGCCGAGCTGTTGGCACGTTGGCATGTTCTTGTTTTCCACGCACTTCAGCAGGACAAAGATCTTTCTGAGGGAATCAAAAATTTCCTGTACATCCGGGATCTGTTTCAGTTCAGTATTGCCAAGCTGTTCGGGAATGTGTCTTTGTGTGCGATCACCCAGGACAAAAAGCAGTTTTTCCCTGACAGCTGCGCATTCAGGGTTTGCCGGTTTCATCTGATGCAGGACTGTCTCTGTCCGGTCAAAGAAATCTATGAGTCTCATCATGAATGGGATGTACTGTTCCATCATGTGCATTTTATACATATGTGGCCATTGTATGTGAAAAGGTCCCCTTCCGGGTCAGATTTTAACATTTCATTGCGGTCATTTGTCATGCGGCAGTCAGTTTTTCATGATCAGGCATGGAGCCAGGCGTATGATCCGTGCCCTGGATATTTTTTCCTTTTGTATGCAAAAAGCGTAATATTCACTATTTATATCGTATATTTACGATATACAATTAAATAATGGCATACTCAAAAGCAGGACAATTTCCCCGCATGGATGTCGAAATCGCCTCCATTGCCAAGGCACTGGCTCATCCGGCCAGGGTGATGATCCTCCAGCACCTCGCCAGGATGCAAACGTGCATTTGCGGTGATATCGTATCCGAACTGCCATTATCCCAGTCCACGGTTTCACAGCACCTCAGGGAATTGAAAAAGGCGGGTTTGATCAAAGGCGAGGTGGATGGCCCAAGAGTGTGTTATTGCCTGAATATAGAGAAGCTCAGAAGGGCCAACCTGGTCCTGAATCAGTTATTCAAGGACATAAAATGCTATTGACATGAAAAAGATGCCCGGTGATCAAATTACCGATGTGGAAAGTTCCGATTTGATGAAAGAATCGGTGAAGGCCAAATATGGCCAGATTGCCAGAAATGACGATTCGGCCGGCTGCTGCAGTACCAGCTGCTGTGACAATTCACTGGAGACCAGTTTCGTGGGGGAGGACTACAGCCAGCTGGATGGATACCAGGAAAGTGCTGACCTCCACCTGGGATGCGGACTTCCGACAAAATTTGCCCAGATACGTACAGGGGACACCGTCGTTGACCTTGGTTCCGGTGCCGGAAACGATGCCTTTGTTGCCCGGAATGAAACAGGGCCTTC
>JARQTN010000225.1:27397-44924 GCA_029976695.1 Lewinellaceae bacterium | reverse complement strand
CACCTCAGGTCAGTCAACAACAACATGTACTTCTGTCGGGGCTTCATAGTCAATTTCAAGATCATTGCCCGACTTTTGTACGTGTACCCTGATCGGGCCTTTTGGGCTCATGACCGTGGCGGTTACTTCGTTCAAAGAGCCCAGTTGCGGTCGGATGGCCACGGATTGATACCCTGGTTCCAATGGTTCGATACCAGCCACTTTTGAACTCAGTAACGTAAGTCCGCCGCCGCTCCAGGCATGATTGTAGGTGCCTCCACCCCATTTTCCGCTACCGACCTCCCATCCTTCCCAGAGTGTCGTTGTCCAGGCGTTTACCATTTCTCCAAAACGGTGTTGCATCCGTTGGAGCGCTGCATCCGGATACCCCATTTCAAACAATGCCTCCAGTACATATTTTTCCATGTATGGACTGCCATGCATTTCCCGCATCAATACATTTCTGATCTCGGGAAAATAAGCGGGTTGCGCAATACCTGCGACAACTGCCAGTCCTTGTGCACGATCGTCATAAGGGCCTGAATGGTCCGGACTGCGATAGCCCTCGCCTGTCCAGAATTGTTTATTGAAAGATTCTTTCAATATCTCCATAGATGCCCTGGCAGAATCTGCTTCCCCCATCATTCCGGCTTCTGCGCACATCAATGCATAGCCGTTTAGCGCCAAATGGTACCAACAATTGTAGATGAGCAGCATGTCCTTGTTATCCCCCCAATCTCCCCAGGTCCATCCGCCTGCACGCGGTATTACGAGGCCATTTCCATCCGTCTCCCACAGGGCGAGGTATTTCTTGACAGCAGGCAAAACACGCTCAATCGTAGGAAGATCCCCGGTATGCAGGTAATACATCCAGAATCCGTAGTACCCGACACTTGCCAACATCTGCGTGGGCAATTCCTTGTCCCAATTACCTGCAGGAACAGGTGAATACATTGTGCTGTCCTGTTTCTGCCATGCCGCCAGTTCCAGGATCGCTTTCCGGCTCAAAGCGTCGCTGGTGCGATCGAGTGCATAGAAAGTTTCCTGCATTTCAAGCACGACATCACCCCACCACTGGGCACGCTCCCTGTCCGGACAATCCATGTAATTGTCACGCATCGTGACATACAATGTCCGGCGGGCCTTCTCCCATAGCAGATTGTAAAAGGGTTCATTGCAATCGAAGGACCCTGCAAATTCGGTGGCATAGCCCGTCTCGCGATAACCCAGGCCATGCACTGTGACACCTTCGGGAAAATGGTAGTGTACAAAATGTCCATTCATCCAGCCGGGTGTTTCGAATTGCTGCCTTCCTTCACGTGTCATGTACTCTGTCCTGACATTGAATTCACTTCCGCCCTTATAATTATCGGTACGGATATCGATTTCCATTCGTTCCGGTGCCGAGATCTCAAACCATGGGGTGATCTGGGCGTTGTGAGGCAACGCCATCACGAGGGTGTCACCAGAAGAAATAAACGGGAACGCCAAATCAGATGCATAGCTCGTTATTCCAAAATCTCGCCAAAACGGGATTGGCCTGGGCTCACCTTCCAAACCTGCAGGGATATCAACTTGCCTTGCTGGTTGCAAAAGAGAACGAGGCATACCAAAAAGCACCTCGTCGGCATCACCGAATGGCTCTGCCAGCATCGCATCAAAACGAATATTGGACTCAGAAAGCCTCCAGTTTGGATGGGGCGGATCGGTAGTCTTCATAAATGCGGGATGTATGGCCGCCATCCACGTAGAATCGCTCACAACACCGTGTACGTCTGACTCAATTTGGAGTGCAGCGATACCATTGTTTTTATGCGACATACTGTTTCTTCCAAAATGCCATACAAGAACAGAGATCACGTTATCGCCGACGTTCAAATGGTTCCCAATCTGTACCTTGTCGATATAATAACCGTTCGGGGAAGGGCCCCATTTAAGGCCTCCTTCCCTGACAACAAGTGTGTCATTGATCCACAGCCAATATTTTGTATCCGCACTGATCCGTGCGTAAGAATTCCTGTTTACTTCATTAACCGCAAACTTCTTTTCAAATGCGATCCAGGTATTTTCCCTTGATTCCGGTCCCAAACCTGCGGCCGTGATCCAAAATACTTCGAGGTCCTCTCCGACATGACCGTTTCTAAATCCAGTCAACCAGGCAAGGAGCAGACAACATATCAAGGGAAATCGATAACCCATCCGACAAGCATTCATCAACCATGTACTTTAACCAAAAATCAATTCAATCCCGGCCCCGATTATTCAAAGCTTTCGATCAGGGCATTGAGTCTGGTGATCAGTCCATCCCTTTTCTGTGCAAATTCCGGATTGTCCACCTCATTTTTTATTTGGAATGGATCCGCCACTGTATTGTAGTACTCCTCCTGAATGACCGGCTCCGGATCAAATCCGATGAAGTAGCGCATATACATGGAAGAATCGTTTACGACACCTTCAGCGCTGGGGATGAAGATGTTATTCCCCGTGGGCCACAAGTGCTCATATAAAAAGTCTGTGCGCCAATCATTTACCACATCACCAGCTGCGAGAGGCACGAGGCTATTCCCCTGCATCGTTCCTTCCACCTCCACACCTGCATACTCCAGGAGCGTAGGTGCGATATCAATATTCAACACGATCTCATCCCTGACCACTGACCCCGACATTCTGGGATCGAAAATAAACAGCGGCACGCGTATGCTCGGATCAGAACCATACCACTTGCCGGAGAAACCATACTCGCCGAGATACATGCCATTGTCGCTTGTGAATATGATAATGGTATTGTCCTGCATTCCAGTTTCCACCAAAGTCTGCAAGATCTGATCCAAGGCTCTGTCAATCCCGTAAATCAACCGGCTGTACCCTTCCAGGCTTTCCTGACCAACAGCCGGATTTCCGAAACGGGTTGTGTATCTCACCCTGGCTTCATTGCCATTGAGAAATGATTCATTGAAGTGCATGAAATGGTCGACTTCTGCACTCAGCGGCTGGATAAATTCTGCATTCTCGAATTCTTCAGCGTAAGCCGGGTCGTAGAGACGCCATTTATCGGATGCATTTTCCACATGAGGTGCCTTGAAACTGATCGAAAGCACAAATGGTGTATCCTGTACCGAACCCTCAATAAACTCTGCAGCCTGTTGACCGATAAGCCTTGTCAGGTGTATCGGGTTTCCCTGATCATCCTGGGCATTGAAAGAACCCTGGCCAGGAAACCCTTTCCAGTAATCAAATTGTTGACTGGCGTAATCGATATTCCCGACACCATATTTTCCGATAAAGCCAGTTTTGTATCCTGCATTCTTCAATATCCCGGGATACGTATCCATCCATTCATCAGCGGCAAATCCGGGACCGAATCCCCACTTACCATGCCTCCTCCCATATTGTCCGCTCAGGATGCTTGCCCGGCTTACTGAGCAAATCGATGTAGTGACATATGCATTCCTGAACACAACACCCTGATTGGCCAGCTGGTCGATAGCCGGGGTTCGAATGGGCTGCATTCCACTATATCCGAGGTAATCCCACCTGAGATCGTCGGCGAGGAGGAAAATGATATTCGGCCTTCCTTCTTCTCCCGGGTCATTACGCACTAGTGCTATCGGGGAAATTATGTACAGGCCAATGAAAACCAGCAAAGTGATAAATTGCATAGAATCCGGGATTATAACTTGAAATAATGATAATTTGAGATCCCATTATTGGACAGTATGCGAATGACATACACACCCGGAGGGTAGTCAGCCGGAATCAACTGGATTTCCGATGGGACGTGTTCAATCCTTCCAATACGTTGTATTACTTTTCCAGTCATATCAACAACTTCTATCTGCTCGATTTCCATCACTGGATAAATGTGGGCGGCGGAAACATTGACTAATCCATTACCCGGGTTGGGGAACAGACGCATCTCCGGGATCAGCCACGGTTTTCCAACCGATGTAACCATTTCTTCAGGCACAACTTCGCGAAACGATTGTCCAGTCGCCAGATCATCGATCTTCATGGATATTCCGGGTTCCCCTTCAACTTTTATCCCAACCGCGTTCCATCCGGTGTTGATCGCCTGAGTCATAATCAGGTCGGCATCGGATATCAATGGTTCATCAATTTCTGTGTTCGGATTTACCCACAAAGAGATCCTTTCCGGTTGGGCATTCCCTGTTGTTTCAATCCGCGAAACGACAAAGTATACGCCCTCAGCAGGCACGTTTTCGATTGTGCGGTAATTTCCCGGTATACCAACTGCAAACCTGTTCTCCTGGAATGACTTGCCAAACTGGAGATATTGCCCTGCAGGTCCGGAGGGACCTAATTCATCTGCATTGGCCAGGAAGTATTGTGCGACATTACCACCCGTGGTATAGGATACATGAATCACTGCTCCAAACCAATATGTCTTTCCATCGTCCAGCACGGGAACTTGCAACCTCCTGACATATCTGCTGCCTGTATTACCTGCTATATGGTCCATGCAGAATAAGGGAGAACGCGTAACAAAATCCTCATTCACCTCGATCCCTTCATCGACCACCATATGATCGTAAGCATTCAGCAGTTGCCATTCGCCAGTGAATCCTGTACCCCCAGCATTCCCATCCAGTCCCTGCCCTGTTGTATAATCAAATGGCTCGTGTGAAGACTGGGGCAAATCTTCCACATCCACAGTGATCCAGTCTTTGGGCAAAACAGACCCAAGATCTTTACCCAGGTAAATATCATCTACGATAAACGCATCCCCGGCATCACCCAGCACTGTGATCCTGATGGCATCAATGCCCCTCATCGTTTGCATGCGTGGAAATATGGCATCCTCAAAATTCAGGGGTGTTTCAAGATCCGGATCGACCCAGGCATATACCTTTACACTGTCCAGATGAATTGGCACGATGGCAGCCACAATCAACTTCCCGAGTACATATTGATCATCAAGAGCCCGCGGATAAATGGATACGCCATCGCTTACAATGCGGTTGGATCCGAATGTCTTGCCAAATTCAACCCTGACAGATTCATTCGGGGCATAGCTGCGGTCAACAAGTCCGACAGATGCCTTGGTCGTTCCCAGGGAATTCCTACATGCGGACATAAATGACATCCAGATCGTATCCGAAGAAAGCTCTACTCGCCCCGATAACTGCCTCTCGACTTTGTTTTGACCGGATGGCAGCACAGCGACCGGCAATTCGGTGCGCACCTCGAGTGTGATATTTGTAATCGTATCATTGCCTACCTCGCCATTTGCATTCTCAGTGACAGCAGTCCATGGCCCTGCCCAACCATTTTCATTCATCCCGCTGCCGACAAGGCCGGTGCCAATGAGATCATCAAACTTTTCAAAAGCGATCACCTGACCCATACTGGTGAACCCTGTACTCAAAAAGATCAGACAGACTAAAAAGAACTTCCCTGCGTTTGCCATTTCACTCATGCACGAAAGTGATTTCAAATGTGTATGCATATTGACCTGACGGCAACCTGAATGCTTCATGCGGCCTTGCATCAATATTCCATGTGTTGTCGCCTCCGACACCCATTTGCGCAGCATCTACATTCAATGTCGTCACCTCACCGGGGACAAGTTCTTCTATCCTGTTTGCCTGCTCAATTTGATCCATTGTATATGGCCATGCACTGACGTTCAAAGGTATCCCTTTGGCGGAAATCCGCACCTTCAAATCACCGGGCCCATGCAATTTGGCCCACCAGACATCCGTGTGATTATTGCTTTCCTGGGGGCGGACATAGTGATAAAAATCCTGCTCAATGTTCCTGGTGTAACGGCCAAAGGGCATCCCCTGTTTCTTGTCCGCATATGATTCAATTGGTCCCCGGCCAAACCATTCAAACAGGTCAAAGGACGGATCAAGAGAAGCTTGCATCCCGACACGCGGCAGATCCGGGAGGTCATGGTCGGAATTTAGTGACATGGACACTTCGATACTGTTTGCATCACGTATGAGGTACTGTATTTCAAGGAGCAGGTTTTCGCGCTCATGGCGATGCACGGTGCGTATCAGCGCAGCATCTGACAACCTTGCATAATCAAAATCCTGGAGGACAAGGCTGTCCACGACATGCTTCCAGAAGATCTGGCGGTCCAGGATACCCGATGCCAGGTCATTGTCCGTTGGAGGTCTCCAGAAATTTGGTCGGAGTGCATCGATCAGGATATTTTGTTCGCTTCCCATTTCGGTCAGCCATCCCGTTTGCTTATCGAATACGAACTGTGCTGTACCAGTTGTGCAACGCAATGCATCATTGTTTTCACTGAATTCAAATTCAGATAATGCCAATGATCCGGCTTTGGGCTCATCATGCAGTTCAAACTGCGCCCAGGCAACCGCAAAACCCTCGTTGGCCCATGGTGTAGATTCTTTCAGCTCGAATCTGATCATAAGATGATATCGCCGCCCGGAACGATGGGCGATTTCGGGAAGTTCAAGGATTAGTTCCTTCCGGTCTCCAGGATCCAGGGCCAGATCCGGGGCAGCCCCCTTTTCAATTTCCAGGCCATCTTCTGAGATGATCCAGCGGATCTGGAATTTTTCTGTATTTGTCCTTGAAAAACGATTCTGCACCTCGAATGCACCCTTCCTGACATCTATGCTTTTTATCTCAATCCGCTGCCATACCTTCGCAGCATTCATTCCACCTGATTTAAACTGGCCGTCTGCTGTGATCAGCCCTTTCTGGACCGGATTCAGATCGGCCTGTTCCTGGCCATAATCAGGACCATGTGCCCAAAGCCGGGCCGATCCTGCATGCTCTTTGGCGACAAGCTGATCCCGCCAATCCCAGACAAACGCACCAACCAGCTTTGGAAACCTGCGAATCGCCGCCCAGTAGGACTCCATGTCACCGGTAGAATTTCCCTGTGAATGTGCATACTCGCACCAGATGATCGGGCGGTCATCATTGGGCTGCATGGCGAGGTCGATCATGTCAGATGTGGGCCGATACATCCGGCTTCGAATGTCCGTATATGGTTTGTCTGGCGGCTCCGGGCTGGGCCATCTGTACCCGTAAATATCCTGCGCACCCTCAGAGTGGATTGGCCTTGTCGGATCAAATTCCCTGATCCAGGCAGACATCGCGGCATGGTTCGGTCCGAAGCCGGCTTCATTGCCTAACGACCATGAGAAAATGCAGGGGTAGTTTTTATCCCGTTCCACCATCCTCACTGCTCTTTCCACAAAGGCCCCGTGCCATTCCGGGAGATTGCTGAACAGCGACCCATGGCCGTGGCTTTCCAGGTTGGCCTCATCCATCACATAAATCCCGTATCGGTCGCATAGTTCATACCATTCGGGGGGATTGGGATAATGTGCACTGCGCGAAGCATTGACGTGCATCCTTTTCATCAGTCGGGCATCCTCTTCCATGACCTCGTAGTCAACTGCCTTTCCTCTCGTCGGATGCCAGTCGTGGCGGTTCACGCCATAAAGCAATTCCGAAACCCCGTTGACGAGAAACTGGCCTTCCCTGATCTCGATCTCTCGAAATCCCACACGGCAACTCCGGGCCTCTGTCAGTACACCAGTAGAATCGCGCAATGAAAGGACGATTGTATACAAATAAGGATCTTCTGATGACCAGAGTCTTGGCGAAGGTACCTCGGCACGCATCAGGTTATCAAAAGGCCTGTTGCCAAGTGGAGGGTAGTACTCATTCAAAATTGCCCCGGCCGTAATGTACAAAGCACTGTCAAGGACAGGTCGATCTTCTGCATCATACAATTGCATACCAACAGTAAATCCTTCTGCCGACTGACCGGCATACCTTTTGATTTCTGGCCGGACCTGGAGCAGTGCATTCCTGTAATCATCATCCAGGTCAGTCCTGACGGCAAAATCAAAAATTTGAACAGGCGGAGCAGCCTCAAGGTATACGTCCCGGTGAATGCCGCTCATTCGCCAGTGATCCTGATCCTCAATATAACTTCCATCCGACCACTGCAATACCTGGGCGGCCACTAAATTCTCCCCATCCTGCAGATATGGTGTAATGTCAAATTCTGCCGGGAGGCGGTCATCTTCGCTGTAGCCAACAAATGCTCCGTTGACATATAAAAAAAGTGCCGAGGATGCTGCCCCGATGTGCAGGGTCACCTGCTTTCCCTCCCATTCATCAGGCAGGAAAAAGCTTTTTCGATAGCATCCTGTCGGATTGTAGTCTTCCGGCACATTTGGTTGAGTGATCCCTTTGTACTCCCAGATCTGGTGGGTGAGGCGATGCCATGGCTTCCCATAACCTTCAAGTTCCCAGTTGGATGGCACGGTGATCGTATCCCATCCTGTTGCGTCAAAATGGGGCTTGAAAAAATCATTGGGGACTTCATCCGGGTTTTGTACGATCAAGAAATCCCATTTTCCATTCAGTAAGCGCAACCGGGGTGATGAGTACCTGCTTGCTGCCTTCGCCAACCTTTCATCCGGATAGGAAACTGATGTTGCCCTTGCTGGCAAGCGGTTGATTTGATAGACATGTGGGTCTTGATATGGCTGTGTCTGCTGACCGGAACTGTTGTCAGGACGCAAAACCAGAATGAACACGCACAAGTAGAGATAATGCATTCCTGGAGGCTTTATAGCGCGGGAATATACAAACAGTCTTTCATCCGGGCATCTTTTACTGTCCTGCCCGAGGTCAGCCAAATGATTCTTACATTCATGCCGGTCTTTTCGCACATCCTGAAAGGCTATGCGTAATTTCTACCAAAAAACCTGGACCAGCTGAAAACGTTTATCAGATACCATGATATTTTAGCATGAGCATGAAATTCTACACTGTGATCATTCGTTTCCTGGTCGTGTGTGCAGCATTTGCTCCAGCAGCAAATGCCTGTTCACAGGGCAAACCGAATATCATCCTCATCGTGGCGGATGATCTGGGCGAACGCGACCTTGCCGTTTATGGCAGCAACTTCATCGAAACCCCAAACCTCGACCAGCTGGCAGAAGACGGCACAATGTTTATGCAAGGTTATGCTTCAGCGCCTATTTGCAGTCCGACACGTGCCAGTATCATCACGGGCAGCGCTCCGGCACGGATCGGCATGACAGAACACCTGAGATCGACACCACCTGTGCTCCCAACCCAGGAAGTGATCCCGCCTGCAAACGTCAGAACCATCCCGGATTCATTCCCGATACTCGGAATTGAGTTACATAATCTGGGATATCACTGTGCGCACATCGGGAAGGCGCACTTCGGGGGTAACCCATCGCAATACGGTTACGACCTGGTATTTGGCGGCGGTGCACTGCCAAATACCTATTACTACCCGTTCTTCAACGGGGATCCATTTCCCGAGCTGACGGCTTACGCACAGCCGGGTGATTTTCTCACTGATGTGCTCACGGACTGCTCTTTGGACTTCATCGATGACCATTATGAGGAAGGCCCGTTTTTCTTGCACCTCAACTACTATGCGCCTCACGTTCCGATCGAGGGCAGGCAGGATCTGGTGCAGAAGTACGAAGAGAAAGCCGCCACAGATCCTGACCATATTTTTCCCGAACCTGAGTATGCCGCAATGGTCGAGGGAATTGATGAAAACGTCGGCAGGATCATAAATCGACTCAGGGATCTCGAAATCTGGGATCATACGCTCATTATTTTCACCTCTGACAATGGCGCTCTGCACGTCGAAGAAGTGCCCCAATTTGCCCAGTTTACACCGCCGACAGACAACTACCCGCTTCGCGCCGGCAAGGGGTATATCTATGAGGCCGGAACGCGTGTACCTTTTATTTTTGCCGGGATGACAGTGGGTGCTGGGCGCAAGGTGCACACGCCCGTGATCAGCAGTGACCTGTTTAACACGATTGGAGCGCTCTCCGGTTTCGAAGCAAGGAGTTTTGATGGCGTAGATATTTTCCCTCTAACCCAGGGTGGGCAAATACCGGGTCGTTTCCTTTTCCAGCATTTTCCGCATTACAGTCCACAGCGGGGTGATCCGATGTCGGGTGTCCGAGCCGGGAAATACAAACTCCTCAAATGGGCAGAGCGGAACCGGATCGAGCTTTTTGATCTTGAATCTGATCTTTCCGAATCATGCAACCTTGTATTCGAAGAACCGGTCATGGCAGATAGTCTCGAAACGATCCTTGAAAACTGGCTCGATTCAGTGGGTGCACGCAGGGCGACTCCAAATCCGGGATATGACAACAGTCCGATGAAAGCCAGTGAGCCTTTTGAGTACCGAATTGACAGTAAACTGGAAAGCAGGAATAACGGTTCCGGTTGGGTATACAACTGGATGAAAACTCAAGGCAGTAGTCTTTACATTCGTGAGGGTACCCTTCCAAACAGCCCGGTTACATCAAGTGGCGGTTTTCTTGAACTCATGTCCGGGCAAGGTAACGTCACGTATACCAGGACATTGCGCAATCACGTCAATTCAGTTGAATCAATATGGTGTTCATTTTTGCTCAGGCATGATGAGAATGGCACATTTCGACTTTCATGGTCCGATACCGGGAAGGTTTCCACATTTGACCTGGAAGTATCGAATAATACCTTTCTTTTGCGCGATCGGCAGACCGGAACGACCCAATCATTCGAGTCACAGCTGGCTGAAACACACTGGATCGTCATCAAATTCGGCGCGGTCAATTCCCCGGATTCGATGATTGTCTGGGTGGATCCTCCAGTGGATCAGTTGCCATCTGCAGCCACAAGCAAAGCTTCGTTGTCCGGCATAGATCTCAGCAGCGGACTTGGCCAAATCGAGCTTTCCATCAGCAACAGCTTCACAGGAGCCCTTGATGAGTTATTGCTGGGCGATGGTTTTGAAGACTTGTCACCAGAATACACGCCCGACTTCCCCTTATACAATCTCCACGAACCATTTACATATCCGTTAAATGAAAGCCTGATCGGACAGGGCCATGACACCCTTGGATGGGATGGTCCCTGGGAGGATGCGGGCATCCCTGGCGCGAATAGCATTTCCATAGAGGCCGGTAACCTGCGGCCAGATGATGTTTCAGGAAACACTCCTGCCCACGTACGCTTGTCATACCTGGACGCCAATACCAGGATCAGGCTTGACCGCAGGCTCGAATCTCCGATAATCAGTGACGGATCGACGTATTGGATCTCATATTGGGTACAAACCCAGGTGACCTCTGCGGTAAACAATGTGGCAAACATCAACCTCGTGAATTCTGCAATTTCATCGTCAGGTGGACACAGGCTGACGATCGGACGCCTTTATGGCACGGGCAGACTCGGACTGATCACACCCAGCAATGGCCAAAGCAGCAACTCGAACATAACCGACCAGGGGCTCAGACATATGGTGATTCGGATCAGGACTGCGAGCAGCGCACCGGACACGGTACACTTGTGGATAGATCCGGACAGGTCCATAGAGCCCCGCCCGGAAAATGCCAACGCTTCATTGACAACCGGGGTCCTCAAAGACGGCATCGACAAGGTCCGCCTTCGTGTTGAAGGCGCTGCCAGTAATCAAACACCCATTACTGTCTCTTTTGACCACCTTCGCATCGGAAGGACATGGGAGATCATGCAATGGATGGATGACGAAACCACAACCAACACGACAGCTCCGAATCCAAATGACTTGTCAAACGCAATTGCCATTTTCCCGAATCCCGCCGATCATGTGATCCAAATCAGGAGCCGTATCCCTGGGAATTTTCATGTGGACCTGTATGCCTTGACAGGGAAACTGGTTCACACGACCACGGTACAAGCCACAGGATCAAGCCTGCACACAGTACCTGTATCCCATTTAGATCCTGGCCTCTATGTCGTACACATCAGGGAATTGGAAAAGGGACTCCAAACGAGTCGCTTCGTAACCGTGCAATAAGCGGATCATTGAAAGATCATTCTTTCAATCGATGATTCCGGTAATCAGGATGATAAAATCAAGTCTGCGCCCAATGTGGTCACAGACGGACTAAGTACGTGACAGCCCCGCGTGCAGATTGATATGCATGGACTCATCGTTCGATCTCCTTCTTTTTGTATACACGCACGTAGTCAACAAGCATTGCCTGGGGAAATCCAGCATCATCAATATCAAAGCCCGGCCAATTGCCCCCCACGGCTACGTTCATGGTAAAAAAGAAGGGTTTGTCAAATGGCCAGGTGCCGGCAGTTTTCTGGGCAGGCTGATAGGTGAAATAATTGAGATCGTCAACAAAGAACCGGATCTTGTCGCTGTCCCATTCAATGGCATAAACATGAAATTCCCGGCTCGCTGTGCCAACTTTCAAACCGCCTGTATTGGTACCTGTACCGCGCGTTTCCGGGGCATGGATCGTACCATGGATGATATTTGGCATTCTGGTAATATGCTCCATGATATCGATCTCCCCGCATGTTGGCCATCCAACCTCTTTGATATTGGCCCCCAGCATCCAAAGGGCCGGCCAAACGCCTGCTTCAACGGGAATCCGGGCCCGGAACTCCATCCTTCCGTATGTAAATTCCTGTTTGCCCCGGGTGACCAGCCTGGAGGAGGTGTAAGCCTTTCCTCCCATGCTGTCTTTACGAGCTGTAATCACGAGATTGCCATCCACAATTTTTGCATTTTCCCGTGTGTAGTACTGCAGCTCATTATTTCCCCAGCCGCAAAGCTCGGGGCAACCGTCGCCTAGCTCAAAAGTCCAATTGTCAGCGTTGATTTCCGGATCCTCAAATTCGTCCGCCCAGACGATCTGCCATGACTTCTCACCATTGGTATGACAGCCAGCGAGCGATAGGGCCAGAACGAAATTGAGCAAGTAAAATGTTAAATACATCATCTATTCATTACCAATTATTCCTCTGCAAATCCGGAAAAATGAAACGATAAATAGAACCGCGGCCATCAGGTATCCAGACCATCTGAAAAAACCGATGGTCAGCTTATTCATCTTCCGGTTTTATAAATTTCCATTGATTATGCCACTTTAGCCGATCAATGGTACCATCTCGATTGAATTTCAGTGGTGCGGACCAATACTGGTAGTCGTGCCCTTTGATATTGTCTGAAGCTGAACCCCAGAGGTCACCCATCCAGATGTATTCCGTTCCTTCACCCGTTCGTAGCTCCATCACATAATTCTGTTGTGCAGGAATGATCGGATCCTGCCGAATTCCATCTCCTGTGACGAAGGCTTCCAAAATGGACAGCAAATGGTTTTCAACGTCATATAACTGAACTTCATTGATATAAATGGCATCGAATGGCGTAGTTGATGAATCCGGTTTAATCCGGATGCGACTTGCTTCCGCCCTAAAAGTAATGGCCAGTCGTTCACCCAGGGCGTACCTGGATACACTGACAGTATCGGGCACGATTGGATTCCACTCCCCGGCATTCCAGATCTCGATCGCAAAAGCGGGTGTAACAAACTCCGGATGCACCCTTGGATTCGATACTTCGCCGCACTGCCCCTTCCTGTTTCCTGTGAACAGAAATAACTCGATCTGACCGATTTCAATGGATGCATTGAGCGAAATATCGACTGCCTGATATCCGCCAGGTTCTTTCACCAGGGTGGAATAACTGGTACCTGCGGCCACACTATCGTAAAGCTCAGGTGCCGGCCTGCCCGGGTAGCGATTGATGTTGCCGGTAAACTGGTACTCACTCAAAGGATCGTCTGAAATGTACACACGCGCTCCTGAACCAGAATTACAGAAACAACATGTATAATCGGTCAAAAGGTAGTATTTGCCATTGCGGCGGAACTGCGAACCCGCCTCCACATGTTTCGCGATGATTCCGCCATTTTCCATCGTCGAACCCAGGTAATCGGGGGTTAGTTTCTCAATGGAAACCATATGGTCCCTGATGGTATTGTAACTGATATATCCCGTACCATCATCATCAACGAAGAGGCCAAAATCTCCGAGGCCATAAGCAGAATTGGCCATCTCAACATTGTCATTGACGATCTCGAATGGTCCTTCAGGAGTATCGCTGACGGCAACGCCAAATTGTCCATCCCAGAGCCTGGGATACCAATTATACCATAACACGTACTTCTTTGTTTTGCTGTTGTAGATCACATGGGGACGATAGTAAACGCCTTTCGGCTGGTTGGATAGCAGCTTGCCCTCATACCGCCATTGGATCATATCCTCAGAGCTGTAGCAACGATAGTGATTGCTGGTCACAAATCCGTTGGTGTTCCCATATGCAGTTCCATACCAAAAAAAACGGTCTCCAAACCGGATCAATCTGCCGTCATGAGCATCTACAATTTGTCCGTCCGTATCCCTGCGCGGGCTTGCGTTATCGACAGTGAGAATTTGTTGGGCCATGCCCCAATTGAAGCAAAAGATAATCAAGCACAATGCAGGGATCCCTATTCTATTTTTTCTCATAGAGTGGGTTTTCGAGGGGGTCCTTTGCCCCGATATCAAACTTCCAGCGCTTCAGCTCATCGAGGAGTTGTTTCGCCAATGTGCGATTGGACTTTGATAGATCCGTGCTTTCAGTGGGGTCATTTGCGACATCATACAGTTCTGCACGCTCATCTTCATAGAAGTAGATCAGCTTGTAATTCCCTTTTCTGATTGCCGAGGCCGGTTTACCACCCTGCGGTGAATAATGGGGCACATGCCAATAAAGTGCTCTTTCATCCTGTTGTTCATAAAGCAGGCTTTGTCCCTGATCTTTGTCTGTTTTGACATTCAATAGGTCAAGAATCGTGTAGTGGATGTCCGTTCCGGTGACTGGCCTGTCTACGACTCCAGGCGATCCATGCATCTCTGGAGTCCGCAAGATCAAGGGAACGCGAATACCCCCTTCATAGAGATATCCTTTTCCCTCTCGCAATGGAAAGTTGTCTGTAGGCGGCGTATGCTTGTCAAAGCCTGGCACTTCCCTTACCGAGAGTCCACCATTGTCAGATGTGAAAATGATTGTCGTATTCTGCATCATTGATGCTGTCTCCAGGGCATCGAGAAGCTTGCCAATATTCTGATCGATTGTGGTCACCATAGCCGCATAGTAGGGATTTGGAATCTGCCCTTCTTCAGTACCTCCAGCTTTTGCCAGATACTTTTGGACTAAAGAATCAGGCGCCTCAATGGGTACGTGAGGTGCGTAATAGTTGAGATACATGATAAATGCGGTATCTGCCGTCAACATATACTCTATCGCTTTTTGTGTGAGTACATTGGTCAGATAATCCCCCTGTTGGGAGACCGTTTGAATATCCTTTATCCCCCAGTTAAAAAATGGATAAAAAAATGAATATGGGAGGCCATTGGCACCCGCTGCAAATGTTGTGTCAAAGCCCTGGTATCCAGGCCCGTTTGGGCCACCACCAAGGTGCCACTTCCCATAATAAGCCGATTTGTACCCGAGTCCATCCAGCACCTCGGCAGTGGTTTCAAAGCTCAGCTTCAATGCCTGATCGACAGGTGGCGTCTGTAACTTCCGATCCGGGCCGACAGGTTGATTGCCGTGGATATGCTCCGTAATGTTCACTGACACAGGATGCAACCCTGTTACGATACTCGCCCTCGAAGGGCTGCAAAGAGATGCAGGTGCGTACGCATTGGTGTACCTTACCCCAGAATTTGCGAGCCGGTCAAGATTCGGGGTTTCGATGAATGTATTCCCATATGCTCCGATATCACTCCATCCCAGATCATCTGTGATGATGACCAGGAAGTTATGCGGCTTCAAGGGATCCTTGCCAGGTTCAATTTGCCTGTTCGTGAGCAGGTCTGATTGATCATCCGGATATGATATTTTCCCGGCCCCATTGCGGAAGCGTTTCATTTCAACTTTCTCAGGACCCTCGAGTGGTTTCGCATACCGGGCTGAAACAGAATCCTGAAGAATCAAAAAGCAGGCTGCCGAGAGTGCCCAAATCGAGATCTTGATGCCTGCCAGATTCCGCAGACAGGTGCGCATATCTCTTTTAAAGCCAATTTTCAATAGGTTTGTCATATTTGATTACTTGGCTGATCGCATGAGCAGTACATCCAGGCGCCTGACCAATGAATCTTTAAGTTCTCCATGAAATTCACTCGAGATGAGATTCGTGAGCTCATTTGGATCAGTATTCAAATCATATAATTCTTCAAAAATGATCGTATCCGGGTTAAAACCGTTGAAATAACGCATATACTTAAAGCGATCACCGATAATTCCTTCTGTACTTGGAATATGGTATCCTGTATTTAACGGCCATAAATGCTCATACAGAAAATCCTGGCGCCAACCAGCGGACTCTCCCTCAAGCAGTTGCGTCAATGAAGCGCCTTGCATCTCAGGCGGGACAGGAAGGCCGGCATAATCGATGATGGTCGGGGCGATATCTATGTTCAGCACTAAGTCATCCAGGGTCTTGCTTCCTGCACCTTCCGTTGTCCGCGGATTGCAGATGACCAGCGGCACGCGAACCGATGGTTCACTGCCATACCACTTGCCTGCAAAGCCGTATTCACCAAGGTAAAATCCATTGTCACTTGTAAATAACACAATCGTATTGTCTGTGAGGCCCTGGTCTTCCACCTCCTGGAGGATTTTACCAATACTGACATCGAGGCCATGAACCAGCCCGTAATAACCCTCCATGCTGCGATCGTACCTGTCCTCTGTTGAAAACCGGTTTACCCATCGCTTTCTCGCTTCATTCCCTTCCGTAAACGCGCGGTTAAAATGATCAAAATATTGCGTATCTGCGGCAACAGGGCGACTCCACTCAACGTCTGCATATTCATGTGCATAAGCAGGATCTGCCGGAAACAGCTTTTCAGGTGCGGGTGGGGCACCATCCTGAACATGTGGAGCTTTGAATCCGACCACCAAAAGAAAAGGTTTTGAGTCGTCCCTTTCGGCAAGGAATTCTATTGATTGCTCCCCAATAAGCCTGGTCAGGTGGACCGGGTTTCCCATACTGTCCCGATGATAATAGGTTCCCTGGTGCTCAAATCCTCGCCAGAAGTCAAATTGCCTTGCATATTCTTTTGTCGGCCCGACTCCGTACTTTCCGACATAGCCCGTATAGTAGCCACCATCCCTGAGGACCATCGGGTACGATTTCTGAAATGCACTATCACTGAACCCGGCGCCAAAGCCCCACAGCCCATGTCTCCTGCCGTATTGGCCACTCAGGATGCTTGCCCTGCTTACACTGCAAATGGAAGTAGTCACATAGGCTCGGGTGAAGACAATTCCCGTCTTCGCAAGCCTGTCGATGTGCGGAGTGTGGATCACATGATTGCCTGAATATCCAGGGATGTCCCAGCGCATGTCATCAGCAACAAACAGAATAAAGTTGGGAGGTCCCACATCCTTCGATTGACACCCGAATACGGCAAGGCACATGCCCAGGAACAAGGCGCGGAACATGGATCGACCTGTGAAAAATGGCGGCACCCTGTGCATTTGAATGAAAATATGATTTGACGATTTCCGGTCTGTCATGGGCCATCATGGCATGAAAACGCCAGATTTATATGATAAACAAAAATATTGTGAACACTCCAGCAAGCATGACCAGGAGATCCCCGGTCCATTCTGTTCCTCAATTCTGCCAGTCGCAAGAAGGCA
>JARQTN010000225.1:21176-27297 GCA_029976695.1 Lewinellaceae bacterium | reverse complement strand
CCATGCCACTCGGATATACTGAAGGATAAAATCCTGTTACCTGATCAATACCAGTTTGCGAACCGCGACAGCATTCCCCTGGGCCACCCTGAGGTAGTATATGCCATTGGTGAGCCCCCGGCCACGCATTCCAACGTTCCATTGTATCGTGTGGTCACCTTTCGGCAACCTGTCATTGGCCAGCGTTTCTACAAGCCTGCCCTGTGCATCGTGCACCGTAATACTGAGCCTTTCCGAGGACGGCAAATTAAATCGGATATCCAAATAATCAAGAAATGGATTCGGATATGCCGTCAATTGAAAATCATCTTCAGGATCAACCTCGATTGTATTCGTTACAATACTCACGACAGACTCCCAGGTCCTGGATATCCTGAACTCATCAAACTCAACGATATGGGGTGTCTCATCACCATTCACGCCTTCAGTCTTGAGCCAGATATGATCAATGCCGACTTTCAGGAAAGGCAATGCGAAGAAATTCCGGGAAGAGTTGTTATACCTGACAGCCGTTGAAGTGTCCGGCTCAACATCAGAGGGTGGATTGATCCACATGTAGACCGTATCCGGAATCGTGCCGTCTTCATTTGTTTCGATCTTCAATACGACCCAATTGAGCCCCATATCATCCACATCTGTATTTTGAACAAGATTCTGAGGTGGTGAGATGACTCCAAATTTTCCGTTCCCAAACATACGCCCGATGTTGAGTCGCTGCCCGCCGTTTTGCGCTGTGGCACTGTTCACAAGACTAATATTGGCCACATTATTGAGCATGTCGCCGGTCGTTGTGTTCTGGAACCAGCTGAGCCAATAGGTCGACCCATCACTCTCGATCGGGAAAGCGAGTTTGCGCTCTATCCTGATCTGGGTCGTTGGTTCGACGTAATTGAATTCAACTTTATTGCCAACGACCTCGAACTCCGGAAACGCCGCGCTTCCTTCCGTAATCTCCGTAAAATTACCCGCAAGATTACCCACATTCTCCCATACACCATCCCAGAAGGCATTGATTCCACCTAAATTGATCAGTGATTGCCCAGGATCATAGTTGAATGGTTCGTATGCAATGAGGTTCGGATCGCTGCTTCCAAACTTATTGGATACATCCCTGAATGAGAATCCGATCCTGAACTCATCCACGAACATTTCTGCGGTACCAATACCACTGGCATTCAGTCTCAACGCATCAAATCCTTCATCAAGATCGACATCCGTCAGCGTAAAAAGTGCATTTCCATCATCAGGCAAGGCATCGGCAACGGGATTCAACCATACCCTGACCACATCATCTGCTTCATCCCCGTCAGGATTGATCCGCATTACAAACCAGTTGGTACCAATGACAGACTCCGATGTTGAAGTTTCGATGATTCCGTCATTATAGACAACCCCGATATTTTCCAGGCCCGGCACACCGCCGACAGAAAATACGTTTTCACCGTTGTTCGCAAGTGAAACCTGGACGGTGTTGCCAATGCTTTTCTGGTCGACTTGCAAGAGGAATGTCAGCCAGATCTCATCGGAATTCGTACCAAACCGACTAAAGAACGCTCTGTCATAAATCACAGGATCGCCCGATTGGCTCACGCGCACCTTGTTGCCGTCGAGTTCGACGCGGTCAGATACGATCGAATTTTCATCGATTGTAGCACTACCGCCAACAGATGTCCATGGACCGCCCCAACCTTCGCCTCCATCCTGTGCATCAAGGTCTTCACCGGCAGGATATGCAAATGTTTCCACTGCCGGGATCGCTATCTCGGGAGGAAGGACATCGGTCCAATCATCCGGAACAACATCGGAAAAAGTATTTCCAAGCAGGACATCATCCCACTTGGCTGTCACGCCGGGATTACCTTCTACTTTAAAGCCAAGCGCGTTCCAATTGGTCAGGTCTGCACCTCCAACGATATTTGCGGTATCGCGGGAAGGTTGCATTTCAGGATCCGGATCTACCCAGATGTATATTTCATCATTAGCGAGCGCACCATTCGTCGCGATCTCGACAACGATCCAATGCGCAGTATCCGTACTCACACCAGCCGCTGTTCCACCTGGTGCACCAACGAGCCCGAAAGCATCTCCACCGAAGGTTTTTCCGATCTGGGCAAGCTGGCCACCTGGGCCTCCTGGTCCATATGTGGCTGTATCGGCAAGCACTATATGGGCGACGTTGCCGCCACCGTTATCTGTATCGAACATATAACTCAACCAGAATGTACGCCCGACATCGCGGTACTCTCCATCGAGATGTCTTTCCATCCTTGCATTCGCATTGAATGTCACACGTGTTCCACTGGTCTGTTTCAGGGCAAAGAAACTGGTCAGGCCTTCATCCTCGATCACGGGATCTTCACCCGTGATCAATGTCCAGGGTGCGTCGAATCCTGATCCGCCTGTTTGTCCATCAAGACCTGCTCCGGCCGTATAGTCATTAAATTTCTCAGTGGCACCTGCTGGCATTGGCGGCACCTCTGTGAGGTCATCAGGAACCACATCTGCATATGCACTGCCCAGCAACAGGTCATCTGCTTCCAGGAACACGGTCTCGGCACCCGCAATGCCTTCTGCCTTGAGCATTACACCGTGAATGATCCCGGTTGAGTATGCTTTCTTCTGGATCTGCGCTGACCCCGGGTCCGGCTCAATACCGGGAACATGATCGACCCAAAGGTCCATTTCCCATGTACTATTGGCTTCATTTCGGACGAAATGCCCTACGAGCCATCTTGCGCTGCCCAACTCGAACTGGAAGCCGGTCTGGGTTGCTCCGCCAACCTGTCCGAATCCTGCTGCAAAAAGGTTTGCATTATTGAATTGCTTGCCAATGAAAATTTGCTGGAAAGCAGGACCTCCAAAGGATGTATCCACAAAAGTAAGATTAGCCACGTTATTCCCGACCTGGCCGTCAATTGCCATATGCATACTGAACCAAAACTCGCCATCAAGTGTGTCGATCGGCTGGTCAAACAGGCGCTGGATCCTGTTATTTGTATTCAGCGAGGTGAGTTGTGCGCTTTGCCCACTTGTGATGGCCAGCAAATTATTATTTAGTGTGCCTCCTGCCAGGATCGCCGAGGAGTCGGGATCAGTGAGAGCTTCCCAGGGTCCGGCCCAGCCGTCCTCTGCTTCACCCTGGCCCGTGAGTTCCTCCCCTGCAGGATAACTGAATTTATCAAACGCAAATGCATCTACCGGGCTGTCAATATCAAAGAGGTCATCCGGTATGACATCCGCATAGCTTGTACCTGCATAATAATCATCATAGTGTGCCACAATTCCCGCTGCAAGGCCTTCAACTTTGAAGCCCAGCCCGTTGAATCCGTTATTCAGTCTTGTCGAGAGGTATGATGTATCAGGCTCACCAGGTTCGGATTCCAGGTCAGGATCGATAAACAGGTCGACTGTATCAGCTTCCATATCTCCTGACATCTTGATCCTTGCCACAATAAAATGAGCATCTGCAGATGATGCACTGCTCATGGCAAACTGGTTTGGCGTAGCACCAAACCCGACACCAATTTGATCGGTATTCAATGGTTTCCCGATCTGGACCAGTTGACCACCGGGACCACCAGCCGCAAATGCAGCTGTATCCACCAGCATGAAAAAGGCCACAGTATTATTCAGGTCGGTAATGAGACTCTGTGTTGAGAATGACACATAGTATGTGCTTCCATCATCCGGATAAGACCCTGCAAGCGGACGCTCAAACCTGAGATTAGGCGTTCCGCCTTCGGAAAAGTCCGCATCAATCCGGTTTCCGGTTGTACCTTTAAGGAGTTCGAAGTTTTCAAGCCCCCCTTCACTTAGGGTTACAAAAGGAGCACCCGATTTGGCCCGCCATGGTCCGGACCAGCCATTCTCAAATCCACCGGAACCTGCAAGCAGACTGTCTACATCGTAATCGTTAAAATCTTCAGCAGCTGAACCAGCTACGGGCACCAGGTTTGTGGAAATCACCTCCTCGTAGGATGTTCCAAAACGGATTTCATCCAATGTCCCGGTAACCGATGCAGGACCCTCCAATTTTGCCCCGATCGCATCAAAACCGTCATTCAGCGTGCACGTTGTCGTGACATCAGCGGTTGATAGATCCAGTGGCTGACCTGGATTCGGATCGATGAAGACGTATAGATTCTCCGGTTCTGCATCTCCTGACATTTCAATAACGGCAACGTACCAGGCACCATTTCGCGTATCCGAACCCGTAGCCCGTCCACCGGCAGTATTCGTGCCGTCAATACCGAGCTCTGTCGTATTGAATAGCTTGCCGATCCGGATCAACTGGCCGCCAGGGCCCCCGGCACCGTAGGCTGCACTCGCCACGATGATTACCTGGTGAACACTCCCGTTGGCCCCGGGATCATCGTAGGTGTTTTCCATAAACCAGGACAGGTAATATGTGCCCCCGTCATCGGTCACTGGATTGTCGAGAAGCCGAAACATTCGGGCCCCGCCATCACCGGCATTGTGGGTCGTCGTCAGATGTGTGCCACCGGAGTTGAATCCAACTCCATCAGAAGAGATTCCACCGCTGTCAATCGTGGTCTGTTCATTTCCTTTAAGGAGGGTCCAGGTGCCACCCCAGTTGTCACCCCCCGCCAATCCTTCGAGGGATTCACCTGTAGGATAATCAAAACTCTCCACGGATTGGGCGTTGGTGCCACTGATCGCAATGATAAAAATGGAAATTAAGTAAAGTAACTTTTGCATCTTTCTATGTCTTTAATTCTGATTCAAATTCAATTCAAAGGCAATTCGTTGTTCCTGGATGACCAAATCGCAATTACCATCCTTCATTCTGGGTGTACCCAAATTGCACGACCTGGTTTGAAGGAATTCCCCAAAGGGGTCGTATGATGGTATATGCGGCCGGGAAAGGATCCAGAAATTCCTGGTATTCCTTTTGCTCTTCACCATGCGCGATCATGGTCTCTTCAAGCGTTCCGTATCTCAACAGATCGTACCATCTGTGTGATTCGAAAGCCAGTTCAACACGTCGCTCCTTTCGTAGAAAAAGCCTCAATGCCTCCTCTGTCTGAATATCCAGTTCTGGAACCGGATTCCCGGGAAAGATGAGGGGTAATCCGGCACGGCCACGCAGTACATTGATCGTTTGAAATACAGCATCTGGCAGTCCACCCTCCGTCTCAAGCAGTGCCTCTGATTGCATCAACAGTGCATCTGCATACCTGAAAACCGGCCAGTCAACATCGCTTCCGCCTGTTACGATGGGTGGATATACGAACTTCCGGATGTAAGGAAGCGTATCGCCATCATCCACGTAGAGCCCAACACTGGCATCAAATCTCTGATCACCAGGCTCATATGCTCTGATCATATCTCTTGTGGGTTGATTCAGGCCATCTCTTGACCCCGGGATCACACCCTGTGTAATATCGTCACCTGAATTAAACGGCAACCAGTTTACCATGAATCCGCTGCCCTGGTTGGCTGCTGTCGCAAACTGGGCCGCAAAGATGATCTCCCGGTTGTTGTCGAACATTGGATCGAAGATATCCCGGTATTCCTGCATGAGGCTGTAATTGCCTGATGCCACGATATCATCAAGAAGTGGTAGTGCGGAGGCATAATCTCGCCGGGAAAAATACACTTTCGCCAGGAGCATTTGTGCGGCACCTTTTGTGGCCCGTCCGACATTGGCGGTTCCCCATGTAGCTGGCAGATTCTCTATGGCGAATTCGAGATCAGGGAATATTGCCTGGTCCAGCACTGCCTGTACAGGCTCCCTTTGTTTATCCAGTGCCTCTGCTTCATCAAGGAGTGGTTCCAGTGTGATCGGTACATCACCGAAGTGAATGATCAGGTGGTAATAGAAAAAGGCCCTGAGAAATCGTGCTTCAGCTTCTCTGACAGGTCTGTTTTCCTCGTTTATGAATACCGCTTCGGGAAGGCTTTCCAAAACGAAATTGATACGTGCGATGCCGTTGTAGCTGCTGTTCCAAAGATTACCCAACAAGCCTACATCCGAGTTTGCCAGGTGATAATCAATTTGCTCCGTGACCTGGCCTCCCCTGTCAGCCGGGTTGTATTGAAAGGTGGTATTATCTGAAGCAAATTCTCCAGCCTGCCAGATCATGGACGTGAACTGATT
>JARQTN010000225.1:0-21076 GCA_029976695.1 Lewinellaceae bacterium | reverse complement strand
AGAGACATATACACTGGCTCCCTGGATTGTTTTGACTCCGCCGAGAAGACTGCTCATATTATAGGTCAGCGTCACGTTATTGACCTTGAGGAACGAGCCATTGATCACGCCAAGTGTATTTGGCCACCTGTACCGCTGGCTACTTGGTACACTGGTTGTCGTCGGGGGGCGCAGGGAATAATCCGTACTGCCTGGCCTCCAACGATTCAGGACCTCTGTGCGCACATTGAAGACACCGTCTGTATTCAACATGAATTCACGCTGCAGATCCAGGATTTTTGAACCAACTTCACCACTCATCACGACCCGTAGTTCAAGGTCCTTGTACGTGAAAGTATTGGTCAAGCCAAAGGTAAAGTCAGGCCATGGATCACCAATGAACACGTAATCTTCAAACCCTTCGAGCACGCCATCACCGTCTCCATCAGTATAATAGGGCGAACCTTCAACTGCCCCGGGATACTTCGGTATGGTTTCATCATTGAGCAATTCAGGCGTATATAACCCAAGTATCTCGAGACCGTAAAACTGTGCTGCAGGCTGACCTACTTCCGTCCAGGAAACGGGTGTACCGTTTCCAGCAAAGGTTCCCCGTATTGTGAGATCATCTGCACCGAGTTGAAGGACTTTATTTCTGTTTACGGACAAGTTGCCGTCCACCGACCAAAAGAAATCTTTGGAAGATACCGGGCGTGTATTGATACTGAGCTCAACTCCCCAATTGCGGATTGCACCAAGATTGGTGGTAAATGAACCGTATCCTGTAATGCGGGGCAGTGGGACGGCATATATCAGGCCTTCTGTGCGCTGATTGTAGTAGTCCAGTTCAATATTGAGCTTGTCACTGAAAAGGCCAACGTCGATCCCGATATCAATCTGCTCTGTTTCTTCCCAACTCAGGCTTGGATTCGGGATATCCCCGAGATAGGCCCCCTCGGCCCGGCCACCACCAATGACATAGTCAGCATTCTGCTGGATAATTCCCTGCCAGGCATAATTGCCGATCCTGTTGTTTCCGCTCTTTCCCCAACTCGCCTCGAAACGCAGGTTTGAAAGGGATTTTTGTTTTGGGAACCAGGGCTCCTCACTGATCCGATATGCAATTCCAACGCTGGGGAATGTCGCATAGCGATTGTTTGGCCCGAAACGGCTGCTTCCGTCTGACCTTACCGCAGCAGTCAGGTAATATTTGCTTTTGAAATTGTACTGCACGCGACCCACGTAACTAATGAGCGCCTGCTCGGTCCTTCCTTCAGAAGCGTTGAAAAAGATCCTTGTCTCTTCGGGATTTGTAGGAAGATTCGTGGCAATATTACCTGAATTAAAGAATTGAAAAGTCTCGTCAATCAATCTGCTTCCTGAAGCATTAAACGAGGTCTCTGTTGATTTTTCTGCTATGTACCCAAGGATTGCGCTGACTGAATGCTGTCCGGACTCACCAAACTGACGGTCAAAATTCAGCGTATTCTCGGTGATCAACCTCAGGTTTTCATACCTGCCCGCCGAAGCAAATGAATTTGACGGAGGATCGGGATTATTCGGTGTGAGCCCATCGCCGACTACGCTACCCGGGCTATAGTTCCTGTTCGCATTATTGATGTGAACGGCACCAAAATAGGTTTTGAAATAAAGTCCTTCCAGGAGATCAAGTTTGAGGTTAAATCCCGTGAGCAATTGGCGGTTGTCCCGCTGGACGTTTTCATTTCTCAGTTTGTACACCGGATTCGCCTGGAAAAACGGTAACAACTCACCACGTGTGGTTGGCGGGAGATTCCCGTTCTCATCGAACAATGGTGCCGTCGGATCGGCCCATTGAGCAACGTTTATCGTATTGTACACACTGAACTGGCCACCACCGGGATCTGTATCTCCGCTCTGATTGTCCGTCCAGCTGGGAGCAAGCTCCATACCGAAGTGCAACCAATCGGTGATGTCTGCATCAATGTTTGCCCTGAAAGCATATCTCTTTAGGTTTGTCTCTATGACGGTACCATCCTGGTTGAAATAATTCAGGCTGAGATTGTAGCGGAAATTATCGCTCCCTCCGGATATTGATAAACCCGTGTTCTGCATCCAGGCATTCCGTGTCATGGCATCAAACCAGTCGGTACCTTCTCCATATACCGAGGGGTCTTCGAGGTAATCTGGTATATTGGGATCTGTTCCATTAACAGTGGCAGCATCCTCGATGCGCTCGCGCAGGAATTGAGCGAGTTGTGTGGCATTCAAAATGTCAGGCTTCTCCCATGGGGGGATGGTTTGAAGACCTGCATAAGTATTCAAGGAGATGGTAGGTTTACCCGAGCGTCCCCTCTTCGTCTTGACGAGAATCAGGCCGTTTGCAGCCCGTGAACCATAAATCGCTTTTCCCGAAGCATCCCGGACAACACTGATGCTTTCAATATCATCAGGGTTGAGCATCGCCAGGAAATTATTGGTTTGTGCATTGTAATTGCCATATGGCATGCCGTCAATCACGAGCAACGGCTGGTTGCCGGCTGAAATAGATCCGATACCCCGTATCAGGATTTCGGGACCTGCGCCAGGTTGGCCGGTACCTTGCCTTAACTGCACACCCGCGACCTGGCCCTGCATAGCAAGATCGAAAGAGCTGACTGCCATCTTCCCAATCTCCTTGGAACCGATCTGGTCAACTGCGCCAATCAGATCCCTTTTCCTGGAAGTTCCATATCCCACGACAACAATCTCGTCGAGCAACGTGGAATTTACGCGCATACGCACGATAAATTCACGCCTGGATCCAATTGCAAGAACCCTGGTATCATACCCTGCATAGGAAAACTGCAGGCTGTCAGACTCGGAATTCAGTTCAAGGCTAAAATTACCATCGAGGTCTGTTATCGTGCCAATCGTGTTATCGGATCTTAACACGACATTCGCTCCAATCAGCGGCACGTCCTCTGTATCAAGAACCCGTCCAGTGACAGTAACCTGCGCGTGCAGTTGAACCATGCACCCCAAGGCCATATATAAAATCAGGGCGCGTTGAAGAGATCGGGAATTTTTTTTCAATAAACGTGTAAAAATACTCATGCTGCCCAATGCAAATTGCTATCCATAAATAGCGGTGGTTAAATATTTCGGAATCCACGATTCCCTGTCTGTGGAAAGCTATAAAAACCTCCCCCTTGTCCTATCCTGTACCATCCTGCGAAAAATCCATCACAGCGAATTTCTGACGATCAGATTAAATGTATTCTCTTTATGACTGCGGTCATTCTCCAGAATCATCCGGGCAATTGTTGCACCCATTTCATGGTGATCCGTGGACATGACTGTGATCCCGTCCAGAAGAACCTCCTTCAGCGGGCTGTCATTATATGCCAGGATACCAATGTCACGTCCCGCTTCCCAGTTCTTTTGCCGCATTTTCTTAACCAGGGCAACGAGATCGTGATCGAGGATCGTCACATAAGCCGTATCCCTGACGATTTCGTGTTCTTCGATGTCCTTGTAGATCACCTTCCACTCTGCACCACTTTCGATTGCGAAGCGTTGAAATCCCCTGATGATCCCCCTTGAGTAATTGGAGTAGGTGGGGAACACCAGGATCAGGCGCTGATACCTGGACAGTAGGCTGCGGGCCTTATCCAGTGCTCCCTGGATATCGTGTTCATAATCCTGGTAAACCGCTCCTGCAAGGCCCTGAAGTCCGCCCAACTGCGAATTCAGGATCCACACTTTGTCAAGCGGTAAAAGCTCATTGATCATGCGAGAAGCACACGCTTCTTCAGACCATTTAAAAGACGGGATGATGACGTAATCCGAATATTTTCCAGCTTTCTCTTTGAGGATCTTTTCAAAGAGTTTAAAGTCATCATAGTAGAATTGAAAATCAATATTGACCTGGTCGCCAACCACGTCTATGAAACCCTCCAGGATCGCTCTCTTGTATGCACTTACCTTATTGAATAAGAGGAGCACATTTTTCATTTGCGGATAGGCACAGGGCGACGTAAAATAGCCCTTGCCCGGCACGGAGATGACAACTCCCTGGCTCTTCAGTTGGCGATACGCCTTTTCCACGGTATCCCGTGAAACGTCGTATGCGGCACTAAATTCGTTGATTGAAGGAAGGCGTTCGTGCTCACCTATTTCCCTGCTCCGGATCCCGCGCACGATACCTTCCACGATCTGTCGATACTTTGGTGTCGAGGAGGCCGGTTGGATCAGTAATGAATAGCCCATAAGCGTATTTCGTTTACATTTGGTTCGGTTAAAGTCAATTCAAATTCTTTTCAGAATGTCCCCATGAGATAATAGTTTTCAGTATTACACCAGATCGAGGTATAGAAATGATAGAACGGTCTGCTTGTCTCGTATTTCTTTTGCAGATGAAGTACGGGCTCACCGGGTTTTGCACCGATATACTTGTTGATTTCTTTTGTCGCTGGCAAAGACCAAATTTTTTGCTCACCACCGGTCACTTTGATGTCGTAGTATTTTGAAAGGATCCCGAACAGGGACCGGTTCTCAAAGCTGCGGTTGCAAAACCGGGGAAGATTGATATTGGGCAAATTCGTGACCTCAAAAAGCAGCGGGTTCCCATTGACAAGGCGCTGCCGCGACATTCTGATACAACCGGACTGTTCCTCTTCTTTGGTAATCTCGAAATCAAAATCGAATATCCAGGGCATGACCTTTGGCTTATCCACGACCCTGGTTTTCAGGGTGCCCGGCGGCATGCTGTCAGTCGTGCCGAGGATGGACAGGATTCCAATCCCGATACGCTTTGGCTGTACGATGCTTCCTTTCCCCTGCTGTTTCTTAATAAACCCTTCCGCAAGGAGCGAATTGAGCGCTTGCCTGACAGTTGGCCGGGTGACACTGTAAGTCGCACACAGGGCATTTTCTGATGGCAGAAGATCCCCGGGTTTGTAGAGACCCTGCCCGATATGATCCTTCAGGATTTCGTACAACTGTCTGTGTTGGGGAATGCCATTATCACTCAATAACATATTCGCAACTTGTTATGACAAGTTAGTGTGTTTGGATAAATAAATCAAATATTCCGGTGAAAAAGTGATGTGCGGTTTGACAGGTTGGGAGAAATATCCAATTGATTACAGAATTCATGACAACAGGTTGTATTTTCAGTTCATTACTGAAATCCCAGGATCATTCAAATGTTGGATACACGTGTATAACCTGTCATGACAACCTCGGCTACTTGTAGTGAAAAGCTGTTCCCATGAAGGCAGGGAGTTGCTACACCGGGTGAGCGATTTGACTGCACAAGCGGGACCATCCACATGGCATGCATTATCCTGTAATCCAACCTGTGGGGCCTTTACTTTCGAGAGTGGAATGGCCTGGACAGACGGACTTATGCCACGATTGCAACAGGCCCCGTTGTGATGGTCCTGATCAGCATAGGCAGCCGATTATGACTCATTTGCTTTTGCACGCGGGAAAAGAACCGGCACAAACCACAAGATGCATCCAATGGTCATGAGCAACTTGTGCGTCTGAAAGGGCATCAACCCGGCAAACACAAAAATTGCAGGCAGGATGGTCAATGCAAGACCTGTGAATCGAATGCCGAAAATGATCTGCTTCATAAGTTACGTTCGATTTCAAGAACACGAGGTCCCTTTTTTTTCTGAAATAACAGTCCAAATACCACGTAAAGAACAACGGCTGCAAACCACCCTGGCAAACCAAGGAAGAAAATCTCAGTTCCGGCAATCACATTGATCAGCACACACGCCACGAGTGTGAGTATCCACGTCAGTGCCGCCGTCCAGTTCCACTTCAACCCGGAAAGTGCTGCCAGGTTGCTCCTGAGTCCTATCCGTGGATATACCCAGAAGTCAATAAAGATGATCGCTCCCATCGGCATCAGGACAAGGCCATAGAGGGCGACGAAATTAAGCAGTTGCATGACCAGTGCGGGAAAGCAAGCAGCCGTGGTCGTGATCAGCCCAACGATCAGCGTGACTTTCCAGGTGCTGGACTTCGGCAGCACCGATTGAACCGCCAGTCCAGCTCGATATATCGTGGGGTTTGCGGTTGTAATACCTGCCACGATCACACAAAACGCACCTGCAAAACCCGCTGCATAGTAAGCAATGGGCCCGGGTGCGAACTCCAGGCTATTCTGATTCTTACTGAGGAAAACCGCGTAGAGAATCCCTGAAGCAAGCCAGGCAAAGTAGTGCCCGACATACATACCACCGGCAGAGGCAAAACCTGCTTTCCACGTTTTTGCATAACGTAAAACAGACAGGTCTGACATGCCGATATGCATGGCCATATTGCAGAACCAGGCAAAGAAAAAGATATGCCAGAAAGTAAACTTCGATTGTCCGGGCAATGGCTCACCGGTCCAGATATCGCTTGTGGCCGTTTCCCAGAAATCGCCCACCCGTGTCACACCCAACTCAGGCAATACTGCAATTGCGGCCGCGAGGAATACCAGAATGAGCCACGGAGCCGCTATGTTGGAGAACCTGGCGACCTTGTCATACCCCAGCATGGCGATCAGGGTGGTGACAATGCCGACGACCGCAACGGTCAGGACCCAGCTGAAACTTGTCGGTAGCCAATCGCTCAATTTTGCCAGGGGAAGATCAAACGGAATCCCGACAGCTGTAGCAGAAACAGCGATCATCGATCCGGCCAGGAAACAGAACATCAGTCCATTCACCAGGTTGTATGCTTTGGCCAGGTGTGCCCCGCAGATCTTTTCGATCTTGAAATACAGTGTGATCCGTTCCCGCGTGGCGATAGGTGCGCATAACAGGGCCCAACTCAACACCGCAAACAAATTGCCCAACAGGAGCCCGATCACCAAATCTGCCGCACTGGCCCCATGTGCCACAAACAACGGACCGATGACAAATTCGGTCCCGGCCGTATGCTCTCCGGCATACAGCCCCAGGAAACTCCACCATCCCTTCCGGTTTTTCTCAGGTATCGGTGTCTTTTCAAACTCCTGAACACCCTGAAGTTGCTGTTTAAATTTCTTGAACATCTCCCTGGAATAAGGTTTCGAATCACTCAAGTTGCCAATTTGTGAGCCTGCGACTGTCATGTGCTCACCCGACTCGATATTTCAGCCCGTGCTTGAACCGACCACTAAACAATGCATTCCTTTCATCGTGCGTGAAAGTACAGGATACCAAATTGTCCTTCAGTCCTTACATTTCAGCATGCTTACTTGAGATATCGATTCCTTTCGGGAGATATCGATTAGTTTTGTATCGCCTTGGAAAAAGTGAGAAGGCGCACCGAGATAAATACTTTCAAAATATCAATGACAATCACTGCCTCATGCAAAATACGATGACTTTCGAACATGTTGACTACTTATGGGATGAGCAAAAAGCAGCATCCCTCAAGGGTGACGAAGTAGCCCTTTTTCTCTATCGCTCGAATATCCTGGGTGCTGATCTGAGGATCACGAATTTCGGGGGTGGAAATACATCTTGCAAAACGATTGAAAAAGATCCGCTCACACGACAGGATGTCGAAGTAATGTGGATCAAAGGCTCGGGAGGAGACATCGGCACGCTCGATCGCTCCGGGATTGCCGGACTATACACCGAAAGGCTTAGGTCCCTCAAAAATGTATATCGCGGACTCGAATTTGAGGATGAGATGGTAGAGTTGTTCAATCACTGCATTTTTGACCTTGACAGCCGTGCGCCTTCGATCGACACCCCACTGCACGGACTCCTTCCCTTCAAGCATATCGACCACCTTCATCCGGATGCCATCATCGCAATTGCAGCGGCAAAAGACAGTAAAGAGATCACGCAAGAAATCTGGGGAGACTCCATGGGCTGGATTCCATGGCAACGCCCCGGATTTGACCTTGGCCTGAAACTCGAGGAGTGCCTCGCTGCCAATCCGGGTATTCGGGGCATCGTGCTCGGAGGCCATGGGCTGTTTACCTGGGGGGACACCTCCCGCGAATGCTACGAAAACAGCCTTGAGGTGATCGAAATGGCATCGAGATACATTGCCAAACGTGAAGGCATGAAAGCACCGGTATTTGGTGGACCTGTGATCAACAGCCCTGATCAAGAGAAACGCAGAGAACAGGCTGCCATCATCGCACCGGTCCTGCGCGGAATGTGTTCAAGTGAGAAGCGGATGATCGGCCATTTTACAGATGACGCGAAGGTGCTTCAATATGTAAATTCCAAAGACCTCGAACGACTGGCGCCAATGGGGACCAGTTGTCCGGATCACTTTCTGCGGACCAAGATCCAGCCTCTCATCCTGCCGCTTGAACCGCATGAAGATCTTACTGACCTCACAGTAATCCGCGAAAAACTCGATCCGGTATTTGAAAAATACCGAGCTGAATACAAGGACTATTATGAATCCTGCAAACATCCGGATAGTCCACCGATGCGTGATCCCAACCCCGTGGTGATCCTGTATCCGGGAATCGGCATGTTCACCTTTGCTAAAAACAAGCAGACTGCCAGGGTTGCGAGTGAGTTTTATATCAATGCGATCAATGTCATGCGTGGTGCCGAGGCAATCTCGGAATACACGGCACTTTCAAGGCAGGAAGCCTTCAATATTGAATACTGGCTGCTTGAAGAGGCAAAGCTCAAGCGGCAACCACCGGAAAAGGCATTGTCGCGCAGGGTTGCCTTCATTACCGGCGCAGGTGGGGGCATTGGAAGTGCCATCGCACACAAACTCGTTGAGGCTGGTGCATGTGTCGTTTTGTCTGATGTGAACCAGGGGCGCCTGGATGCAACGCTTGAGGAATTTGGCCGGGATACAGCGGTCACAGCCCAATGTGATATTGCAGATGCCGAAGAAGTTGCTCGTGCTTTCGCGAGGGCCTGCATTGAATTTGGGGGTGTCGATATTGTCATTCATTCCGCCGGCCTCGCGATATCAAAAAGCCTGGAAGAAACCGACTTGAAAGACTGGAATTTACTGCAGGATGTACTTGTCAAGGGTCAGTTCCTTTGTGCCCGGATTGGCGCAGAGCTGATGCATGTCCAGGGACTTTCTGGTGACATGATCAATATTGCCAGTAAAAACGGTATTGTCGCCGGGCCCAATAATGTCGGTTATGGCACAGCAAAAGCTGCACAACAGCATATGACGAGATTGCTTGCCGCTGAGCTCGCAGATCGCAATATCCGCGTCAACACGATAAATCCGGACGGTGTCATCATTGGCAGCAAGATCTGGGAAGGCGAATGGGCCGAAGGTCGGGCCAGGGCCTACGGGATCAGCGTGGAGGAGTTGCCCGAGTTTTATGCGCAACGGAATTTACTAAAAGCGGTCATCAGGCCCGGGGACATCGCGGACGGGGTAATTGCCGTCATCAGCCTGCTCACAAAAACAACAGGCAATACCATAAATGTAGATGGAGGAATCGCTGCAGCCTTTCCGCGTTAAATCCCAGATATGAGAATAGACAAGGAACATGTTCATTCCACGAATGAAAAGTATCTCCAGAGACACAGATCCTCCTTTCAGGAACTTGCTGAAAGACTGGAATACAGCGGAATTGATGTCGAGGGGGTCATATCAGAAATGGCCTCTTTTCGCGTGGCCATTCCAAGTTGGGCCCTCGGTGCTGGCGGTACGAGATTCGGCAGGTTTTCATTTGGTGGCGAGCCGGCAACGCTGCATCAAAAACTGGATGACGTGGCGATCATCGATGCACTGACCAGTTGCGCTTCGGCGATCTCCCTGCACATCCCCTGGGATATCCCGGAGGATGCATCGGCAACAGCAGCCTATGCCGCATCACTGGGTATCGAATTTGATGCGGTGAATTCAAACACCTTTCAGGACCAACTCGGTCAGAACCACTCCTATAAATTTGGATCCCTTTGCCATACAGAAAAAGCAGTGCGGGACCTGGCGATCGAGCATACGCTGGAAGTTGTGCGAACAGGTGATGCGTTGGGATCAAAAAGCATTACCATATGGCTGGCTGACGGGGCATCCTTTCCCGGCCAGATGAATTTTCGAAGGGCTCTCGATCACACGCGCGATTCCCTTCAGCGGATTTACCGTGAAATGCCTGAGGATTGGAAAATGCTGATCGAATACAAGCCATACGAACCAAATTTTTATGCTACTGTCATCAACGACTGGGGCACGTCATATCACCTTGCTCAGTCTTGCGGTGAACGTGCATTTACCCTTGTCGATTTGGGACACCATCTGCCGAATACAAACATCGAGCAGATCGTGGCGACCCTGGCCGGACTCGGCAAGCTTGGCGGTTTTCATTTCAATGACTCCAAATATGGAGACGACGACCTGACGGTAGGCAGCGTGAAACCGTACCAACTGTACCTCATTTTCTGTGAGCTCATTGAATGGATGAAGACCGGGGGTGAAGAGCCGGCATGGATGATCGATGCCAGCCACAACCTGAAAGACCCGCTGGAGGATCTGATCCAAAGCCTGGAGGCCATTCAAACGGCCTTGGCAAAGGCGCTCATTCTTGATACAGCCACATTGGATAAGAAGCAGCTTCAAAATGATCCTGCCATGTGCCAGGAAATCCTGAAAGATGCCTATGAGACCGATGTTCGGCCCCTGCTCAGAGAAGTGAGGTTGAGGTCAGGGGCAGCGCTTGACCCCATCACGGCCTACAGGGAATTGCAGGTGAGGCACCATCTCATTCGGGAAAGGGGTTCTACCACCAGAGCTACCGGCCTCTAATACGAAGAAGACAATATGCATACTTTGATTTTCGACATTGGAAAAACAAATAAAAAACTGTTCCTGTTTGATGATCAATACCGGGAAATACACAAGGAATATGTCATCTTTGACACGATCGATGACGAAGATGGTTATCCCTCAGACAACCTGTCTGCCATTAAGGACTGGATCAGGGACCGCTTTGAGAAATACCTGAAGGATGAATCACTCGACATTGAAGCTGTCAACTTTTCCACATACGGAGCGTCACTGGTGCACATCGACCGGTACGGCAAGGTGCTGACTCCCCTGTACAACTACACCAAACCGATCGAGGGCAGGTATCTTGACCTTTTCAATAAAAAGTACAACCGCAATGGCAAACTTGAAATTGATACAGGAGCCAGGGTTTCCGGGATGCTCAACTCCGGGATCCAGCTATTCTGGATCAAGCATAGCCAACGGAAGATCTATGATCAAATTCGCTATTCCCTGCACTTCCCTCAATACCTGGGTTTCATGTTTTCGGGCCTGCCCGTGAGCGACTTCACCAGCATCGGTTGTCATACTTCTCTTTGGGATTTCCGGCAGAACGATTACCACGAATGGGTCCTGAAGGAAGGAATAAACCATAAACTAGCCCCGATTATCTCGAGCAATACAAGCCTGAATATGCAATTCCACGGGAAGCCGGTGCGCATCGGATTCGGGATACATGACAGTTCTGCTGCCCTTCTCCCTTACATCCGCTCGGAGAAGAAGAACTTTCTATTGATCTCCACAGGCACGTGGTCCGTTTCCATGAATCCATTTACCAAATCAGCATTGACGAGGCGAGATATTGAACGGGATACGGTAAATTACATGCGTATCGATGGCAGACCTGTCAAGGCTTCAAAGCTCTTCCTGGGGAATGAATACCGGATGCAGACACAGGTTCTCAGCAAGCACTTTGGAAAAGAGTACGGATATCACCGTGGAGTCAAATTTGATGCAGCCATGTATCATGCTGAATCCCGCCGGCCCTCAAACCTGTATCGGTTCGAAAGCCTGGGTCCGAGAGAGGATGCGCCCGACAAAACGAAGCTCGATGTATTCGAAAATTTTGAAAGTGCATTTCACAGGCTGATGATCGAACTGATGGAATTGCAGGTCGAATCTGCTGAAAGTGCCATCAAAGGATGCGAGATAAAAAAGGTCTATGTCGATGGTGGGTTTGCAGATAATGACATTTATGTGAATCTCGCGAGGAACAAATTCAGTCGATACAAGCTCAGAACCACAAAGTCGCCACTTGGATCGGCCCTTGGTGCGGCAATGGTCATATCCGACAAAAAGATCAAATCAAAATTCCTGAAAAAACATTACGCCATGCGCAAGCATGAACCTTTGATCCTGCAATCATGAATGTTGCCCTGTTCATACCATGCTATATTGACCAATTCTATCCGCGGGTCGGGATTGCAACGCTCGAATTACTGGAAAAGCTCGGGTGCAATGTCTCCTTCCCGATGGCGCAAACCTGTTGCGGGCAACCTCTTGCCAACTCAGGGCATGAGGATGATGCTGTTGACGCCTATCTGCATTTTGTTGAGACATTCTCCACATACGATTATATTGTTGCGCCTTCCGGAAGTTGCAGCTACCACGTGCGCAAACACTACGACATCCTCGAACAGACAAAATCCGTACAACATGTCAGGTCGAAGACCTTGGATCTCCCGGAATTTCTCGTGGATATTTTAGAGGTGGAAAAACTGGACGCTTCATTTCACGGGCGGGTCGGGTTGCATCACAGTTGCCATGGCCTCAGGGGCCTCCGTCTTGGAAGTGACTCAGAACGCGTCGTGCCGGCGTTTTCCAAAATCAGATTTTTGCTGAGCCTTGTGGAAGGCATTGAGATCGTCGAAGCGGACAGAAGGGATGAATGTTGCGGATTTGGTGGTACATATGCTGTGCATGAGCACGCATTGTCCGTGAAAATGGGCCAGGACAGAATTGAAGGTTTTACCTCTAAGGAAGTGGAATTTATCACCGCAGGCGACATGAGCTGCCTGATGCATCTCGAGGGAATCATCAAGAGGGAAAAATCACCTGTCGAGATCATCCATATTGCCGAAATCCTGAATCATAGAAATTGAATCACGCCAGAAGATCGGAAGCGTTTTTGGATGACCGGGTCAAAGCTGACTGGCATGATCAGGCAATCTGGTTTGTGAGGCAAAAGCGCGACCATGAGACACATGGTATCCCCGAGTGGGAGGAACTCCGGGAACTGGGATCCCAAATCAAATCACATACGCTTTCAAGGCTGGACCACTACCTGGAGATTTTCGAGAAGAATGCCCGCAAGCATGGTGTCCATGTACATTGGGCGAGCACGGCAGAAAAACACAATGAGATCATACTCGATATTCTGAAGCGCAATACGATCAGGCATGTGGTCAAGAGTAAATCCATGCTTACCGAGGAATGCCGCCTGAATCCATACCTGGAATCCAACGGCATCGAGATCATCGATACGGACCTTGGTGAGCGTATCATCCAGCTCAGGGGTGAAACACCAAGTCATATTGTCCTGCCAGCGATCCATTTGAAAAAAGAAGAGGTTGGAGAACTCTTCAGCGAGAAACTCGGAACCGAGGCAGGTGCAAACGACCCCACGTATCTGACAGAGGCGGCCAGGATACACTTGCGCAGTAAATTCCTGGAGGCTGGAGCAGCGATCACAGGTGTTAATTTTGCCGTAGCCGATTCAGGTGCCGTTGTGGTATGTACCAATGAGGGCAACGCGGATATGGGTGTACATGCAGCACCTGTTCAGATCCACAGCATGGGAATTGAAAAGGTCATTCCACGCACAGAAGATCTAGGCGTTTTCACGCGTCTGCTGGCCAGGAGTGCCACCGGTCAACCGGTCACGATTTTCAATGCGCATTACCTGAAACCCAAACCGGGTGGCGAAATGCATGTGATCATCGTTGACAATGGACGAAGTGAGCACCTTGGAAGAAAACACTTCCGCAATGGCCTGAAATGCATCCGCTGCGGAGCTTGCCTCAATACCTGCCCCGTCTATCGCAGGAGCGGGGGGCACAGTTACAATTCTACAATTGCCGGGCCGATCGGCTCTGTGCTCACGCCCGGATTTGACCTTGAAAAACATAGCGATCTCCCGTTTGCTTCAACACTGTGCGGCTCATGCTCTGATGTTTGCCCCGTAAAGATCGACCTGCATGAACAGCTCTACCGATGGCGGCAGATCATCTCAAAACAATCGAGTTACTCAAAAAGCAAGAAAATGATCATGCGCTTGGCGGGAAACGTACTGGCAAATCCCAAACGGATGCACCTGGCGGGCAAATTCGCCAGGCGCATGATCGGATTATTGCCCAGGGGACTCATCTACCTCCCTGCCAATAAATGGGGCGCCGGGCGGGAGATGCCTGAACCACCTGCCCGGACTTTCAAGCAATGGTATCGTGACAATCGGATGAAGTATGGACAGAAAGACAATTCTTGAACAGATCAGAAAAAACTGCCCGGAGCCTTTAGACCTGCCTGGCATTCCGACATTTCATCACAAATCGCCCGATGAAAACCTGGAAGACGATTTCAGCCATATGGTCCTGAAAATGGGTGGCAAGATACATCACACTCATCAATCCGTGCTCGACTTGTGGCCAGCATCTGAACATCAGGTCTATTCAAATTCAAGATATCTCTCAATTCAAGGAGATATAAAATCGCTGCAGCGCCCGCAAGATCTCGCTGGCCTCGACCTTGTATTCATAGATGGTGAATTCGGGGTCGCAGAAAATGGCGCTATCTGGATTCCAGATGAAAATCTGGGTCATCGCATTCTGCCTTTCATCACTCAGCACCTTGCGATCTTCCTCGACATAAACGAGATTGTGGCCAACATGCATTTGGCCTATCGCCGATTAGACCTTGCATCAATGGGGTATGGTGTATTCATAGCCGGTCCATCAAAAACCGCAGATATCGAACAATCTCTTGTGATCGGGGCTCAAGGCGCACGCAGCCTGCATGTCATTTTAAAATCATCATCCGATACAAAGCATGAATAGATCAATTCAAGGGATCCTCTGTATTCTCCTGATTGGACTTCAACAGGTGATCTTCGCACAACACACCGCCTGGGAGAATCCGCTCAATATTCAGTGGAACAAGCTCAAGGCACACTCGACATTTTATCCATTCGAGGACCGTACATCCGCGATCACCGGTGACCACGGCAAATCAGGCCTGGTTAAGAGCCTGAACGGAGATTGGAAATTTCGCCTGATGAGCAACCCTGATGAGGTCGATGAAAATTTCAAGGAGCGGAAGTTCAGGGATGATGATTGGGATGTGATCGAAGTCCCTTCGAATTGGGAGCTTGAGGGCCATGGCAGCCCGATCTACAGTAACTGGGAGTATCCGTTTGACCCTGTCAACCCACCTTTTGTGCCCGAAAAAGAGGATGGCGATATGCACGAACAGAATCCTACAGGGCTCTACCGGACAAGTTTTGATCTTTCAAAAGATTGGCTTGAGGGTCATGTCATCCTGCATTTTGGGGCCGTGAGTTCGGCATTCTGGATCTGGGTGAATGGTCAGCAGGCAGGATACAGCCAGGGAAGCTGCCTTCCTGCCGAGTTTGACATTTCAGATCACCTGAAAACCGGCGAAAACACGCTGGCCGTCCAGGTCATGAGATGGAGCGACGGTTCCTATCTTGAGGACCAGGATCACTGGCGCCTTAGCGGTATTTACAGGGATGTCCTGTTGATCAAACGACCCGAAGCTTATCTGGAAGATTTCCATGTAAAAGTTGACCTGGACGCTGCATACAAGGATGCAAAGCTGTCCATCGAGCCGGTGTTTTACTTTGAGGAGAAGGCAATCGTCAAGGATTGGATCCTGGAAGCTCAATTGCTGGATGCCAACGGAGCATCGATACTGGATTCGACACCGCGTTTTGAAGTAAAGGCATTGACAGATTTCTTTAACTACCGGAGGTATAATTCGACCAATGGCATCATGCCTCGTCAATCCCTGGTCATTTCGGTCCCAAATCCTTTGAAATGGACAGCAGAGACGCCTCACTTGTACACATTGTTACTGACAATCAAGGACGGGGAAAAGGTCCTTGAATATACGAGTACGAAGGTCGGTTTCAGAAAGATCGAATGGGGAGAAAAAGGCTTGACCGTAAATGGTAAGGAGGTCATTCTATTCGGCGTCAACAGGCATGAACACGATCCTTCACGAGGTAAGGCTGTATCTCGTGAAAGCATGTTGCAGGATATCTTGCTCATGAAGCAATTCAATATCAATGCGGTAAGGACTTCCCATTACCCGGCACACCCCGAGTTCTATGCGCTATGTGATACCTATGGGCTTTATGTCCTGGATGAGGCAAACCTCGAAACCCACAAGATCGGTGGATATTTGTCGATGCGGTCTGACTGGGCATCCGCCATATTGGAACGGGGCATGCGCATGGTAGAACGCGACAAGAATCACCCGAGTATCATCGGATGGTCACTCGGTAATGAAGCGGGCAGCGGACCTGCACACCAGGCGATGGCAGCATGGATCAAGACGTATGACCCCTCCAGGTTTTTGCACAATGAGGGAGCATTTGTCTATTCCAACGGTAAATCATACGATCCGCCTTATGTGGACATCATGAGCAGGATGTATTACCCGGTCGAAACCATGCTGGAGATCCTCAAAAGGCCGGGAGAGGATCGTCCGCTGATGTACTGTGAATACGCACACTCCATGGGGAATTCGACCGGGCACCTGTACAAGTTTGCTGAAGCCTTCAGGAATAACCCAAGATTCATCGGAGGTTTTATCTGGGACTGGGTGGATCAGGGCCTGTACCAGACAGATGATCAGGGGAACAGGTATTTCGCTTATGGCGGAGATTTTGGTGAAAGGATCCATGCAGGTAACTTTTGTCTGAATGGTCTGATCTTCCCTGATCGCATACCCCAACCCGCATTATATGAATGCAAGAAGGTATTTCAGCCGATCACGGCGCAATTAAATGCTGAAAACCTGACGATCATCAACAATCATCATTTCCTTTCACTGGATGCATTCGTGCTGCGGTGGAAACTGCTTCGAAACGGGGAAACTGCGAAGACCGGATCGATTGAACTCCCATCGACTCTTCCCGGCGGCTCGACCATCATGGGATTACCGGATATTCAAAAGGATGCTGAGGGTGAATTGATCCTTGAGGTCAGTTTCTGCCTTCGCGAAGGTAATGTCTGGGCGGATGCAGGATTCGAAGTTGCCTGGGAGCAGTTTTTGTTGAAAGAACGCCGACTGGAAGCCATGGAAATGACCTCCGCACCTGAGATGAGTGAAAGCGATAATAAAGTCACTATCTCGGGAGTTGATTTTGCCATTGACATCAATAAAAATTCGGGGTTGATCGAGAGCTACACCTTTTCCGATCAGCAGATTTTCACGAAGTCACCTGTACCAAATTTCTGGCGGGCGCCAACAGACAACGACCGGGCCGCCGGGCTACCGCGCGAAATGGAAGTATGGAAAGATGCATTTAAGAACGGCCAACTCAATTCGCTGGTTCATTATGTCGCGGGAGGAAATGCTGTTGTGGAGTCCGCCTTTTCGCTACTGGATGGCCGAGCTTCAGTACTTCTCATCTATTCCGTTGATCAAAATGGCAGGCTGAAGGTCAATGTTCAACTGGATGCGGCACATGAGTTGCCTGATCTTCCGCGAGTTGGTTTGCAGATGTCATTGCCGGGAAGCTATGACAGCATTGTGTATTACGGCAAAGGGCCTCATGAAACCTATGTGGACCGACAACAAGGCGCTAAAACAGGCCTCTATTCAACGGGACTTGCTGAATTCGGGACACCCTATATTCGCCCGCAGGAAAACGGCAACCATATGCAAGTCAGGTGGATGAAGTTGATCAATGATACGGGAAGTGAAATCAAATTCAGCAGTCGGCGGATGAATGTAAGTGCGTGGCCATATACCCAGGAAGATCTCATTGCGGCAAGGCACACTCCTGACCTTCCGGTGCGCGGTGACCTGACCGTACATATTGATTTCGGACAGATGGGCGTTGGAGGGGACGACACGTGGTCACAGAATGCCCGTCCGCATCCTGAACATATGCTGAATCCCGGTATATACAACTGGTCCTTCACCGTTTCACCTGGGATCCATGATGATTGATCGCGTACGTGTTCTTCTTCTCATTGCTACTTTAAGTGCTCAGCTTGGGTGCGTCAGGAAACAAGCTGAAGACATTACATTCGGCAAATTGACGATCAATGGACTGGACAAACCTGCGGGGATCATTGACTCAAACCCATATTTTGGCTGGCAACTATTGAGTGAAGTTCAGGGGCAAAAGCAAACTGCATATGAGGTGATTGTCTCAACCTCAAAAGCCGGTTTGGAGCATGATACAGGAGACCTCTGGGAATCGGGGCGGGTGCCTTCTGATCAAAGCCAGCTGGTTGAATATGCAGGCATACCGTTGAAATCAACTTTCCGATTTTTCTGGAAAGTGCGGATCTGGGATATGCATGGGAATCGTTCCACCTGGAGTCAACCCCAACAATGTCTGACCGGTATCCTGCATGAAGCAGACCTGCATGCGAGCTGGATCACATACCGGGAGCACAAGATCAGCGATGAGCGAGGAAGATTCGGGACATATGCCCAGACCCAGGACAAGCATCCCGGTGATACTTCATCTGTCATCTTTCGGAAGACTTTCTCATTGGAAAAACAGACCTCCAATGCGCATGTATATGTGACCGGGCTTGGCTATTATGAATTGTATATCAATGGTGATCGGGTTGGTGAACATGTCCTTGACCCTGTGTTCTCTGACTACCAGAAATCAGTGTATTACTCGACGTACGACGTAACAGGTTATCTGCAGTCGGGAATAAATGAGATCGTGGTTCTTCTTGGAAATGGATTCTATAATTCTCCAACCCAGGATCTGTTCATGATGGATCAGGCGCACTGGAAAGCACCGCCCAAACTGCTATTGCAAATGCACATCCAAAGCAGCTCGGGTCGTATGCAAACGGTAGTGTCAGATTCGTCATGGACCTGGAGTGAGGGCCCCGTCGTCTGGAATTGCATCCGCGGAGGCGAGACCGTTGATGCCAAACGCTACCGGGCATGGCTGCAATTTCTCAATGGGGATGAAGCCAATTTGCAATGGCAACCAACACATGTGACAAGCGGACCCGGCGGGGTATTGCGCCCTCAGCACATGCCTCCCATGCGCATCACAGAAACCATTGACCCACTTTCTGTGTGGAGTCCGTCAGAAAATGTATTTGTTGTTGATTTCGGGGAGAATATAACCGGTTCAATCAAATTGAAGGGGCTCAGTTGCACACAGGAGATTGCCTCCATTTTCTTTAACGAAAAGCTTACGCCGGACAGCACCCTTGACAAACGGTACAGCAGCGGTCATACCCGCGGACGATTCCAGGAAACCAGGATCATTTGCCATGAGGATGAAATTGAGTTTCAGCCCCGTTTTGCCTACCACGGATTCCGGTATGTCCAGATCGAGGGTATCCGAAACCTTCAGCCTTCGCAAGTCCAGGCCCTAAGCATCCATACCGATCTCGCAAGTCGCGGCCAGTTTGCCTGTTCTTTCGACAGTCTGAATATGCTTCAGCGTGCGGTCGTGCGCACATTACTCAATTCGGTCCATTCCATGCCGGGTGAAGAACCGACGAGGGAAAAAATGGGCTGGACATTCGACGCAGGCATGGCGACCATGGAAAGCTACCTGTATCATTTCGAAGCTGAATCAACATATCGAAAATACCTGCAGGACCTCATTGACGGGCAGGAGCCAAATGGCCACATCCCGCCGATTGTACCCACGAATGGCTGGGGTTACCTCGAAGAAAACGGGGACCCGATACGCTATGACGATCCCTGGTGGGGAAGCACCCTTTTCTTCGTAGCAGACCAGCTCATCAGATGGACCGGGGATTCTTCTATACTGACCAAGGCTTACCCGGCGATGGCCAGATACCTCGCATTTGTCTCGAGGACGGCCGATCGGCTCCATCATGTGCATTGGTCACTTGGAGACTGGCTTGACATGACCCATGGCCAGCATGGGTGGGGGCCCGGACTGACACCCGTTTTACAAACTTCTACAGCATGTTATTACTGGATGGCTTCAGAAATGGCCAGGCACGCCACAGCAATGGGCCTTATGACTGAAGCTGATGAATATCTCATTCTTGCCAATGCGATCTCGGCAAGTTACAACAACTCCTTCCTGGATCATGAAACCGGATGGTATGAAAAGGGGTCCCAAACTGCACAGGCACTGCCATTGTATTTAGGTCTTGTCCCCGATTCTCTAAAGTCCCGGGTCGAAGCGCGTTTGCTTGAAGCAATCGATTCGAACAAGGGCCACATCAGTACCGGCTTTGTAGGTGTCCAGCCTCTATTGCATTTCCTCTCCGGGAATGAGCATTTCGATGTTGTATATGATATGGTCACAAAACAGGATAGTCCAGGCTGGCTGCACATGATCCAGAATGGATACCAGAGCACACTCGGCGAAAACCTGAATGCAAAGGGTTATGGAACAGGGCACCATCCGTTTGGCGCTTGTATCGGGCATTGGTTCTACCAATACCTGATGGGTATCCGGCCATCTTCCAGGGGCTGGAAGGAGATTGAAATGAATCCGATGTTCCCGATCGACCTGGACTCTGCCTCCGCCAGCATAAATACCCAATACGGTATTGTCGAGAGCAAATGGCGCAGGTCAAATGGAGGTATCATCTTCAATTTCACCATCCCGGTAAACACCACGGCACAAATAAAACTCCCCAATCATGACTGGCGTCCATTCGAGTCCGGCAAATATGAACTAAAAGTCGATACTTTTGATCACAGGTAATCATGGAGGTACAGCGAATTTGTTTGATTGGCCCATGTTACGTGAAATTCCATCAATGATGACAAATTTTCATCTGGAGTATTTAGCAGTCATTTTATTCGATCTGAACAAGAACTGTCATTCATTGACCATGCTGTCAGTTCTGATTGGTAAATGGCCCTGTAAAAGGGGAATGGCTATTGAATTGAATTGATTGCGCAGTATCTCAACACAATTACGGAAAAACGGAGTTTTCAAGTGCACAGACAGCAGAAATGACCATTATGAATCTCTTTCTAATTTATTGATCATCCCAGGAAATTAGGATAATATGTTTCCTGACTTCAACACCCCAGATAATGCGTTTTCATAACTATCTGTGAACTAACTAATTATATTCACTTGGTAGGTGATTTTGGGTCATGCGGTCTATATTTGATGCGTGTTTATTCGTAAAAACAGGAATAG
>JARQTN010000224.1 GCA_029976695.1 Lewinellaceae bacterium | reverse complement strand
GCTGCCCTCCTTGACGGCACCATCGCCGACAACGGCCTGGAAGAGCCCGAACTGGTCCGTGGAGAGCTCATGGTTCTCTGCATAAATGACAGCACCCGACGGGCCGTCTTCAAGCACATTGAACGTCACGCTCAGGGACTGGTTCTTCATGATTTGTCCGCCACCATCACGGGCCACTGCCTGGTAATGAAAACGCGAGGCCGGTTGTGCAACCACCACGGTGGTGAAAAAAGTACAAACGAGGAGTAGGAATAAGTATCTCATGATTTGAATGTTTTTGTCTGAGAAATAGGGTTATTTATTGCTGGATGATGATCGGATGGGTGCTGGCGATTTGCCGGTCTTCCGTACGCAAAACAAGCAGGTAACAACCGGAAGTGAGTTGCGACAGGGAAATGCGGTTATCCTGGTCACCCATGACCTGCACGCCTTCGATCAGCGTATTGCCCAACAGGTCCGATATCGAAAGCTGCAAATGATCATATCCCGGCAGGGAATACCTGAAGTACACCTGGTCAGTTGCAGGATTTGGATACACCTTTGCAGAATAGTCATCGAAAAGCCGAAATGTGCCGGTGGACAACTCTTCTTCTGCCGGCTGCTGGAATCCCTGGGTCAGGGCATTGTTCCCGCCAAATACGGAACCGACAATCGTCTGCCCGATGGTTGATGTCACATTGATTTCATTGTCTGAATAGGTGAACGAGCCCGAGGCCATGACCTCCCGCTCAAGTTGTTGCGCAGAAAGCCCTAAAGAGAGCAGTGATGCAAAAAAGAATAGAACTGTTTTCATGTGTACAATAATGATTTGGAGTATGTATTGTTATGAAATCTTGAATCAGCATGCCATTGCATTCAACTGATCCTATGATAAAGTAAATGGTGTTGCCTTGGAATTTATAGGCCGAATGTGTGACCTCACAGGTTGGGTGAGTGAAATGCACATTCTCTGAGTAAAGTGTATTTGGCTCTGTATTGCCTGAAAAAGAGATCAGGTACCTCCTTGCCCCGTATATCCCAATGGGTTTCGGAAGGACCAATCCTGTGCTGCCGGACTGCTTATTGCGGGACATCAACGCCTTGTGCAGGCTAAAAATCCGGGTGTTATTTTACATGTAAAAACAGCCACCTGAAAAACTCAGGCTCAGCAAAGGCATTCTCCCAGCTGTTGTGTTGCACACCCTCATACATGGTGAGGCGCACCTTTCCACCTGCCGCCTGGAGAGCCAGCCACATCCTTGATGAATTCTGCGGATCTACCGTTTTGTCTGCATCTCCATGAAAAAGCCAGACAGGGGTTTGTTTGATCAGGTCAACTTTATCAAGGGGCCCGCTGCCGCAAATGGGCATTGCTGCGGCAAAAGTCCCCGGCATCCGCCAGAGCATGTCGAATGTGCCCATGGCGCCCATTGAAAGCCCGACAAGATACAACCGGGCTTGGTCCACATAAGGCTGAGCCCGGTAATGGCGGACCATTTCCATCACCATCCCTAATGATGGATGCGGACCCTGGTCCGTTCGGAACCGGAACTGCCGCATCCCATTGGCATCAAACTGCGAACGGTCAAGGTTTGCCCAATAGTCCGTGACCGGGCATTGGGGGAAAATGACGATTGCCGGGTATTCCGCAATGCTGTCCATGAAAAGCTTGCTTCCATGGGTCAACTGCCGCTTATTGTCCGATCCACGTTCACCCATTCCGTGCAGGAATAAAATGAACGGGTATTTTTTGCTAAAATCGAATTCCGGCGGCAGCAGCATCCGGTACAGGAGTGTATCATTTCCGGAAACCCAGAAAGTATCCAGGTAAACACCCGTCCGGAGAACCGGCTCTGCTGTACGCTGTTGCGCAGAAGCAATCGTCCCACAAAGAAATAGGGCAATGCAGAAAAACAGCTTCTTCATCTCTTTACGGTTGATAAGTCAACAATCACTGGAAAATGGTCAGAAACCTGCCTTCCATCCTTTCGCCTCCAGTCCGGTACTTCATAGCTGTCGACGTGGAAGCTGCCCGTGGAGGAGAACACATAGTCGATCCTCCGGTCAAAATCGCCTTTCGTCAAAAATCCGTTGTACGTGCCCGGATACACTTCCCGGATGTGGTCTGCCGTTGCACGGGCATCTTCCATCAGGGTAGCAATCACTTTGTAATTCGGGTCATCCGGTGTGAAATTGAAATCGCCCATCAGGATCACGCTTGCTTTACCCAGGGTACCGATCCTGTCCATGATCAAACGGATACTGTTCTTCCTTGCTTCTTTACCCATATGATCCAGGTGTGTATTCATCACGGTGATGGTATCACCAGAGTGATTCCGGAACGTACCCCATGTCACGACCCGCCTGCAATTGGCATCCCACCCAAGCGAAGGCTCCTGCGGTGTTTCGGAGAGCCAGAACATTTCGCTGAAAACAGGCGTCCACTTTGTGGAATCATAGAAAAGTGCTGAAAACTCGCCGGCATTTTTGCCATCATCCCTGCCGGCGCCAATGAAGGCATACGTTTCCATTCCCGTGCGCATGTCCAGGACCTGGTGCAACAATCCTTCCTGGACCCCCAGGAAGTCCGGCTGCACATCCAGCAAATTCCTGATCAGTTCACCTTTACGGTTCTCCCACTGGTCCTTCCCGTCATCCGGGTTATCGAAGCGAATATTGGCGGTCATGATCCTGACCTGGTCCTGCCCCGTTGCGTGCACACTGTGAAAGAGGAAATACAACAGGATCAGGATACACCTGCATCTTGAGATCAATATGTCATCCGGACTCATCTGCCAAATCTAAGGACAAATCAGGATGATTCTTCAGGATACACCTTTCAATTTCATTTCCAGATGCATGAACATGGTGTCATGTCCGCCAATTATTCACTCTCTTTTCAGCAAGGTAAATGTACTTTGCCTGTTTTTCCCGGGCTCGGTGATCACCATGTGCCAGGTCCCGGGCCAGAGGTGGCCGAAATCGATCCGCTTCTGCGGGTTTGTCGTATCCCATCTTTCCCCGAGAACCTGTTTTCCTGATGTGTCAAATA
>JARQTN010000223.1 GCA_029976695.1 Lewinellaceae bacterium | reverse complement strand
CTTTGCGCCCTGACCTCCCTGATCCTGTTGACCTGTTTCTCCCTGACGGCTTCATGATCCACATCAAGGATCTCGATACCTGTACTTTCATCCACCTGAAAGGCATTCACCCCGACGATCTTGTCTGTACCATGGTCAATCCTTGCCTGCTTGCGAGCGGCAGATTCCTCGATGCGCATTTTCGGCAACCCTGCTTCCAGGGCCTTCGTCATGCCCCCCAGTTCCTCGACTTCTGTGATGTGGGACCAGGCCTTCCCGATCAGGTCCTTTGTCAGTTTTTCAACAAGCCAGGAGCCTCCGAAGGGATCCACAACCTGCGGGATGCCACATTCTTTTTGCAAAAACAATTGCGTTTCGCGGGCAATCCGTGCGGAATAGTCTGTCGGCAGGGCAATGGCTTCATCCAGTGAGTTTGTATGAAGGGATTGTGTCCCGCCGAGCACCGCAGCGAGGGCCTCGATGGTTGTGCGGGCGATATTGTTGAATGGATCCTGCGCCGTCAGGCTCCAACCGGAAGTCTGGCTGTGCGTGCGCAGGGACATGGATTTGGGATTCTTTGGATTGAACGACTTTACGATCCCCGCCCACAGGACCCGTCCGGCCCGCAGCTTTGCAATTTCCATGAAATGATGCATCCCGATCCCCCAGAAGAAGGATAACCTGGGTGCAAAGTCATCGATGGAAAGGCCGGATTGAATGCCTGTCCGGATATATTCCCATCCATCTGCGAGGGTGTAGGCCAGTTCGAGGTCTGCCGTCGCGCCCGCCTCGTGCATGTGATAGCCGCTGATGCTGATCGAATTGAACTTCGGCATCTGACGGGAAAGGAATGAAAAGATATCCCCGATGATCCGCATGGATGGAGCCGGCGGATAGATGTAGGTGTTCCGCACCATAAATTCCTTCAGGATGTCATTCTGTATGGTCCCACTCAGTCTATCCATCGGGACGCCCTGCTCTTTTGCTGCCACAATGTAAAAGGCAAGTACCGGGATCACAGCGCCGTTCATTGTCATGGAAACGGACATCCGGTCGAGCGGGATCCCGTCGAAAAGGATCTTCATATCCTCAACCGTATCGATGGCCACCCCGGCTTTCCCGACATCTCCCCGGACGCGTGGATGATCGGAATCGTACCCCCGGTGCGTTGGGAGGTCAAAGGCAACTGAAAGGCCCTTTTGGCCCGCGGCCAGGTTTCTCCGGTAAAAGGCATTACTCTCCTCCGCTGTGGAAAAACCGGCATACTGGCGGATCGTCCACGGGCGTCGGGTATACATTGTCCTGTATGGTCCCCTGAGATAAGGGGGCGTGCCAGAGACATACCCTTCAAGTTCCGTGATGCCTTCCGGCTTGCGGTTAAAACCGGAGGGGATATCAATGCCTTCAGGGGCATTCCAATTTTCCACCGATGTGACAGGCCTCTCCTTAAAAAGAAGGCTATGACGATTGAGCTGCTCTTTTAATGTTGCCATGATCAGGCCGGAAAATTACCAAAAAACAGGGAGTATCCATCCTGTATCAGAAATCCCACAAGCCGGAGGGATGCATATAAAGCAGCAGAAATTGTAAGTTTGCACGCACAAAAAAGGAAGCCGTGATTCAATACGACAGGTTTGTCTTAGGCAATGGGTTGAGGGTACTGGTGCATACAGATAAAAGTTCCCCGATGGTGGCTGTCAACCTCCTGTATGACGTCGGTTCGAGAAACGAGGTCCCTGAAAAAACGGGGTTTGCACATCTCTTTGAACACCTGATGTTCGGCGGTTCGGCAAATGCCCCCTCTTTTGACCAGCCCATCCAACTGGCAGGCGGGGATAATAATGCATTTACGAATACGGACATCACAAACTTCTATTGTACCATCCCTTCAGAGAACCTGGAAACAATCCTCTGGTTGGAGGCTGACAGGATGCAGAACCTGGTGCTGGATGAACAGGCCCTGGATATCCAGCGCAAAGTCGTCGTGGAAGAGTTTTACGAAACAAGCATCAACCAGCCGTATGGCGATGTATGGCACCTCCTTTCGGCATTGGCCTATAAAAATCATCCTTACCGCTGGCCAACGATCGGGATTGACCCGTCACACATCGAACATGCGAACATTGAGGATGTCTCGGCATTTTATAAGCGTTATTACGGACCCAACAATGCGGTCCTCACATTGAGCGGCAATATCGATACTGCGAAAGCAAAAAAGCTGGCTGAAAAGTGGTTTGGTTCCATTGAGCCGCGCGACAGGCCAGAATTCATCCCACCACTCGAGGATCACCAGATCGAGATCCGAAGGGAACGGCACCACAGGAATGTGCCGGCGAATGCGTTGTATATGGCCTTCCACATGTGCCCGAGGACGCACCCTGACTACCCGGCCATCGACCTGCTTTCCGATGTACTGGCAAACGGAAAGTCCAGCTTCCTCTACCAGCGACTCCTGAAAAAACAGCGGATCTGCCATTCCATCGATGCGTATATCTCCGGCACGAAAGATGCGGGTTTGTTCATTGTGGAGGCGAGACCTGCAAAAGGGATCACCCTTGAAACCCTTGAAGCGCGGATCTGGGAAGAGCTGGAGGGTGTCTCGAGGATCCCCATCTCCGAATCCATCCTTGAAAAGATCAAGAACAAGGTGGAGAATACGATGGAATTCAGTGGCGTCAGCATCCAGGGGAAAGCCATGCACCTTGCCTACTATGAATGGCTTGGGGATCCGGATCTGATCAATACGGAGATTGAATTGTATACGGCAGTGTCCGTGGAGGATATCCAGCGTGTGGCAAAAGAGGTTTTGGTGCGTGAGAATTGTTCTGTCCTCGAATACGTTAGTGTTGCCTCAGCCGCAGATCGGCTGGAAGAGCTATCCCCTGCTGCCAGTTAATCGTTTGAAAAGTTATCTGGCACCATTCGATCCTGAAGCCACGTTTATGTGATTCAAACTCGCTGGAATTCAGAAGTTCGACATATGTGAAAATATATAAATTATAATTTTAACATTTATGTATTCAATTGAAATTAAATTGTTTACACAGAAATGAATTCAGAAAACGAACATCTAAGATGTTCGAATTAACACTCACTTACATATTATATTTTTCTATTATATCCTTACCTCCCCTACCGGTACAAAAACTCGAAAAAATGGTCCCCCAGATCAAAAGGGTGCAGCGCCTTCAGGTTGAACAAAAAGCTCACCCGCTCAAAATAGCCGCTCCTTTCAGCATACGTCACACTCTCCCGGATATCCGTGCTCTCAAAGACCGGGAAATAGATCTCCAGGAAATCTTTCGCCGCCACGATCGCCAGCCCTGAACTGTAGCTGAAACTGACCTTGTTATTGAGCGGATCCGGGAAAATGGCAAAGTCCGCATACGCATGGATGGGTAACGGAATCGGCAGGCTGGTACTGAATCCTCCGCCTAACATCCAGTTTTCGCTAAACCCCGCTGTACTCAGTGTCTTGAGTTCAGCGTCCCGCAAAAAAACCTGCTGTGAAAAAATGCCGCTTTTGGCATTCCTGCCCAGGAGAATCTCGTCAAAAAGGTAGTCCCTCGCAAAGATGCCCGAACCCGGCTGTCCATTGAAAAGGAAATTGACGTTTGCATCCGGCTGGTCATTCACGGCAAGCAAACCCCCAAAAAAATGCATATAAAGCCCCCTTGACTTCTTTCTATACGTGACCTGCTGGCGAAAATTTGCGAGGAACTTCAGAAAGCCTTTTCCCTGCTGGGCGCGCAGGTCCAGTTTATTGGGAAAAAGGATACTGTTCTGCTTGCGGAAATACCGGAGTTCGTTCACATAGTAGCCTCTTTTGTCTATGGCAAACAGGTTGTCCTGGATATCGATCCCGACACTGAATCTTTGATGGATCTGCGCAAAACGTAAAGAAAGCCATTGGTCAGTCGCGCTGAATCTTTCGGGTTTCCTGAAATGCAATTCAGCTTTTACTTCTGCTTTCGTATACCTGTTGGCAAATGCATAATCAGGATCATATGCATCATTGAACCGTTTCAGGCTGCCTCGCACCATCAGCCGGTCAAACCAGCCTGAACGGAGTGTAAAATCCCGCCTGACCTCTGCCATCCCCACCAAATCCCGCGACCTGATCCCGTACATTGGTGCGAGGATCCACCTCAAAGCAGGGTTCGGAAGTTGCTGATTCGTGATCCCGACACCGATCATCCCCTGGTCAGCCTCATTCAACCCGGTAAGGGGCAACAAGTACAGGCTTGACCGGTCACTGCCTGCGATCCCGGTCCCGATCCGGAAACGCAAAGGACGCAGCTTCGGAAAGAGGCTTGATGGCCGAAATGAGTTGTTCGACCAGTCTGCATCCAGCGAGTAATCCGGTTTGTACAATGATATCTCACGGACCCCTTTCAACTCTAGTGCAATGCTTTTTCTGCCAGTGAATCCATCAACCCAAAGGTGCTGCTCCGGGACATCCGGCCCGGAAAGGATGATCTCGACTGGCGCCATGACTTCGCCTTTATTCTCAATTACCACATGATCAGGCGTGGCATTGACAACAGCGTAATCGACTGTCCCGCCCCGTTCCATGAGCCCTTCTGTAAACCACCCCAGGTCACAGGCACAATAATCCTCCAGGGTTTTCCTGAGATCCTCAGGGCCGGGATGCCGGAACTTCCATTGATCAAAGTAGGCCCCCATTGCTTCATCAAAAGCTGCGTGCCCCATCATTTCCCGGATAAACCGGAATGCCAGGGCAGGGATCTCATAGGCATTCAGGTAATACGAAAGCCCGTCCTGGTCAAACGGCCCCGCCTTTGGTGGCCGGAGCTTGTGTTGGTGGGAAAGGTCAAAATAAATGGCCTGCACGTCACTCATGCCTGCATTGCGTGAGATTGCCTTCGGGAGGAATGCATTGCCTTTCACGCCGTAGTTCTCCTGCATGTACATCTGCTCGTAAAAACTGTTGATGCCTTCATCCATCCATGGGTAAGCCCGCTCATTCGAAGCCAGCAGACCGTAAAACCAGTTGTGGCCGACCTCATGCGTGATGACCTGGTCAAGAGCTTGCGGGGTGAAGGACAAACCGATCAGCGTGATCATCGGGTATTCCATGCCAACCCCCTCGCTCAGCGGGGATTGTACAGCCGTCACCTGCGGCCACGGGTAGTGCCCGACATGCTCCGCATAGAAAGAAACGCTCCGGTTCAGGTATGTAGTGGCCTTATGCCAGAACTCAGATTCGGATTTTGTGTAAAACGCCCAGGTTTTCACCCGGTGCCCATTCTGGAGGACGACCGAACTGGTATCCACACGAAACCGCTTGTCGGCAAACCAGGCAAAATCAGGCACATTCATTGCGTGATATTCAATTGTCTTCACCTGTTTCGAACTGGGCGGGATCGTATCCACGACTACTCCCTTTGTGACCGGCTTTTTTGAAGACCCCTTGATCTTCCGGTGCAGAAACTCAATTTCACCGGGTGTATTCAGCTCCCCGGTAGCTGCAACCACATAGTTCCGCGGTAGCGTGATCCTGACAGTGTAGTCTCCAAAATCATTGTAAAACTCACCCTGGTCCAGATAGGGCATCACATGCCACCCATCTTCGTCCAGGACCGCCGGTTTTGGGTACCACTGGGTCACCTGGTAGCTTTGCCAAACATGGCCCAATCGCGAAAAAGAGGAAGGTATTTTCACCCGGAATGGACCCTCGATCGTGACCTGTTCCCCGGTGGCAACGGGTTCGGGCAGTTTCAGCCAGGCCACATCGCGGTGATCTGCATCCGGACGCATCGCAAGTTTATTCCCGGACACCGAAAAGGAAAGCGAATCGAGGAATCCGAGTTTTTCCGCAGTTGCATTCAAAAAATCCAGCTTCCCCAGGCGAAGTTGTTGTTCGGCAAATGCAGATTCCTTTGAGGCATATGCATTTGGCCATAGGTGGATCGGAATGCGTTCAATCGCTTCCGGCCCGTGGTGCGTATAATGGATGCGGATATACCCGCGCAGTTCATTCCGCACATCATCCAGGGTCACATCTATTTCATAATCGACTTTCTGCTGAAAATAGGTTGCGCTTGTTTCCTGGGAAAAAAGGAACGGCATCGCATACCCCAACAGGAATAATGGCACGATAAGCTTCAAGAAACAAATGCGGGATATGAATGGAAAACGCTGCATGCTACGGGCAAGATACGATAACCGGATACCCAGCCCAACAATTTTAATACATTTGCTCCCGGACAAACCCAATACCAGCCATGGACCGGATACCAGCAGATGACCTGATCAAAATATCCATTGAGGCCGGGAAAGCCATCATGGATATCTATGCATCAGCAAGGGATATCGAAGTCATTGCAAAAGCGGATGATTCTCCCCTGACAATTGCAGACCGGAAATCCAACGAGATCATCTGCAGTGGGCTTGAAAACCTTCCGGTGGACTATCCCATTATCTCCGAAGAAAACAAACAGGTGCCATACGAGGTCCGAAAGGCATACCACAAGTTCTGGCTTGTCGATCCCCTCGATGGGACCAAGGAATTCATTAAAAGGAACGGCGAATTTACGGTGAATATCGCCCTGATCGAAAACGGGTCGCCAATCGCCGGTTTTGTATATGCCCCGGTCCTGGATGAAATGTACTGGGGCGTCAAGGGAGAGGGTGCTTTTTGGCAAAAAGGCGAAACGAAAAAGACAATCCGGGCCAGCGAGTTCCACATGTCAGACCCCGGCTTGCGGGTCGTGTGCAGCAGGAGCCACCTGAACGCAGAGACACAGGCGATCATCGACGGCCTCGTTCAACCGGAGAAAGTATCAAAGGGAAGTTCACTGAAATTCCTCCTGCTTGCCAGCGGCCAGGCAGAGCTCTACCCCCGCATTGCACCCACCATGGAATGGGACACGGCAGCTGCCCAGTGCATCCTTGAAACTGCGGGCGGCGCCGTCCTGGAGTATGAATCACGCAAACCGCTGACATACAACAAGGAGAATCTGCTGAATCCGAATTTTATCGCCAGGGCAAGGTTGGTTTAAATATATCGTATGTTGAACAAGCTATCTACCATCATCATTACCTTCAATGAGGAAGAAAAAATCGGCCGGTGCCTTGAGTCTGTGTCAGGCATCTCTGACGAGATCGTGGTGGTCGACTCATACTCAACCGACAGGACCCGGGAGATCTGCGAAAAATATCAGGTCCGCTTCTTCCAGCACCCGTTTGAGGGTTATACGAAGCAAAAAAGACATGCGCTCTCCCTGGCCAAACACCGGAACATCCTGAACATCGATGCGGATGAATGCCTTTCCGAAGAACTGCAGGCATCCATACATAAGGTGAAAAATGACTGGAGATACGATGGCTATTCCATGAACAGGCTGAACAACTACTGCGGGCAATGGATCCGACATGGAGTGTGGTATCCCGACCGCAAGCTGCGCCTCTTTGACCGGACCAAAATGACCTGGGGGGGCAGGCCCCCGCATGATTGGGTGGAGATGAACCCCGGCACCAGGGTTGGCAGGATAAAGGGCAATTTGCTTCATTATACTTTCCATACCCCCGACGAAATGGATGCGCAGGTTGAAAATTTCTCCATGATCCGGGCAAAACTCCTGTTTGCAGAAGGCAAAAAGCCAAATTTTTACTACTTGCATATCAAACCTTGGGCAAAGTTTTTCATCCACTATGTACTCAGGTTGGGCTTCCTTGACGGGCGCGCCGGATATCAGATCGCCGCGAAATCAGCATTTGGATACTACCGGAGGTATGAGATCCTCAAGCAGATGTATGCTGGTCGATTCACGAAATAACCCTTCAATCCCCGCAAGGACCTTCTCCGTTTTTATTTTTCGCTTTCCCTCGTACAGGTCAGGAACAGGATAAGCTAGTCAACCTGGTTTCAATCATTATTCAATTTCACAAAAGATTTGGAGTTCCCGTAAAAACAATCTACATTTGACCAACCAGTTGGTTAAACCATTAAGTTAACGATTGCATGGAAGCTGAAACCACCACCGAGGAGAGGATCAAGAAAGCAGCCGTCCAGATCTTTTTGGAAAAGGGGATGTTCGGCGCACGCATGCAGGACATCGCAGATGCCGCGGAGATCAACAAGGCGATGCTCCATTATTACTTTCGCACAAAAAGGCAGCTTTTCGAAATCGTCTACCAGGAGCAGTTCGTCAAACTGTTCGGCTCCCTGACCGGGGTCATTTTCTCTGAACTTCCATTCGAAGAAAAGGTCAAAGAACTGATCTGTGCGGAAATCGACCTTTTCTCCAAAGTACCTTCCCTGCCTGTATTCGTGCTCTATGAGGGCTGGCAGAATGCAGAGATCATTCGCCGCATCATTGAGGACAAGCCTTTTGATAAATTGAGGGACGGCCTCCAGAAATCAATTGATGAAGCGGTGGCAAGAAAAGCGATCCGGTCCATCCCTGCAGCCCAGCTCCTGATCAACATCATGTCCCTTGTCATCTATCCGCTGATCGCAAAACCGATCCTGAAGGAGGTCTTCACCTTTTCCGATCCCGAATACAATCGCTTTATCCAAGACAGGAAAGAAGCCGTCACGAATTTTGTCATGCAAAGCCTGAAACCTGAATAAAATATGAACGTCATTCTGAAATATGCATCCCTGGCAGCCCTCTCATTCGGGATCTTTATCATTACACGATCTGACTCGCACGCACAGGAAAGGATCACACTGGAAAATTGCCTGCAGGAAGCCCGGACCACCCATCCGTTATTCCGGCACCTGGAGCACGCAGACAAAATCGCCGATTACGGGATCAGCAATGCAAAAAAACAATACCTCCCGCAACTGTCCCTGTCGGGACAGGCGACTTACCAGTCTGAAGTGACCAGGGTCCCGATCGAAGTACCAGGCTTTGAGATTGAACCCTTGACCCGCGACCAGTACAAAATCACACTTGACGCCTCCCAGCGGATCCTGGATGGCGGGCACACCAGGAACCAGGTACTTGTTGCCCGGGCCAGTGCGGACCTGCAAAAGGCCCAAACAGAAACCAGCCTTTACCAGGTCCGGTCCGCAATCCTTGATGCCTATTTCGGGGCCCTTAAGATCGATGCACAACTCAGGCAGCTGGAAGCAACTGTTAAATCACTCGAAGCCCAGTACAAAAAAGTCCAGGCGGCTGTCGACAACGGGGTCTCGTTGCCCAGCAATCGGGATGTCATCGGGGTAGAGATCCTTTCGGCGAACCAGCAGCGAAAACAACTCATTGCCCGGCGGTTTACGCTCTCGGAACAACTCAGTATCCTTACGGGAAAGGAAATTGGTCCGGATACCCGGCTGGAAATACCGCAGCAAAACGGCTCCTTTGATCCAGGGCCAATCCAGAACAGGCGGCCCGAGGTCCGGGCATTTGAACAGGCGAGGACACTGCTGGATGCAAAACTGGCTTTGACAGAGGCAAAGGCAAGTCCGATTCTTCTGGCTTTTGGCCAGGCCGGATACGGCAGGCCCGGGCTCAATTTCCTTGAAAACAAGTTCAGCCCCTGGTATATCGCCGGATTGAAATTGAACTGGAACCTTTCCGCTTTCTATACAAAAAGGAATGAAGCCGAGATCAATGCGCTGGAAGCCATTAAACTTCAGGACGAAGAATCCAATTTCAAAAGAAACATTGAAGCACGGTCCATCCAATACTTTGCCGAGCTTGATAATCTCAATTCCCTCCTCGAAGGTGATGACGAGATCATCGGCCTGCGACATAAAATCACGTTGCGTTCCACGGCCCAGCTGGATAACGGGACGATCACCTCATCCGATTATATCCGGGATCTGAATGCAGAGGCGAATGCACGCGTGGCAAAGGAAATCCATCTCCTGGAGATCAATCACCTCACACATCAAATTCAAAACCTGTATGGCAATGACCAGAATAAATAAACCACAATCCCGATATCGCATTCTGCTGGCGGCACTATCCATTTTGCTCATATCAACCAGCTGCAAGAAAAACAACAATGATTTTGATGCTTCCGGGACATTCGAATCAGAGGAAATCATCGTGTCGGCTGAGGTGAGCGGACGGATCCTCGAATTTAAAAAAGAGGAAGGCGCCCCAATCAGGATGGATGAGGTTGTTGTAAAAATAGACCCCGTTAGCCTTTCACTGCAAAAAGAAACCCTGGAAGCATCCCTGGGTGCAATTCCGAAGAAAGCAAACAGCGCCGGGCCGCAGATTTCGGTCATCGAACAGCAAATTGTCAGGCAGACCAGTGAAGTGAATGCACTCGAAGCCCAGATGGCACAGGTTCAGCGAGAAAAAGAAAGGATCAGGCGTCTTTTGTTGGCTGAGGCTGCCACCCAAAAGCAACTGGATGACATAGAGAGCCAGGAAGAAATCCTGAAGGAGCGGGTCGATGCAGGAAAACAGCAGATCCAGGTGCTCAAATCACAGATCGAGATGCAAAGAGACGTGGTTGCCATCCAGAACCGTGGCCTCTTCAGCGAGGAGGAGCCGATCAGAAAGCAGATCGAACAAATCGAAGACAAGCTCAACCGAACGGACGTAAAAAGCCCCATCAGCGGGATGCTCCTGACCAAATACATGTATGCAGGTGAATTTGCCATGCCGGGAAAGGCCCTATTCAAGATTGCGGATATGGAGCATATGGTGTTGAGGGCCTACATCACCGGCAGCCAGCTGCCCCGGGTAAAACTGGGCCAAAAGGTGGACGTATTTGTGGATGATGGCCCAGACTCCTACCGCGAACTTGAAGGCACGATTACCTGGGTTGCGGATGAAGCTGAATTTACACCGAAGACCATTCAGACTAAAGATGAGCGGGCAGACCTCGTTTATGCCATCAAGGTAAATGTGCCTAATGACGGCTCGCTCAAGATCGGCATGTATGGTGAACTGAAACTGAAAGAGGAATCCTGATGAAACCCGTCGTTTGCCAGCACATTGAGATGCAGTATGTCCAGGGCAAAAAAACAGTCCATGCCTTGAAAGACATCAATTTTGAGGTTGAGCCCGGAGAGCTTTTTGGGCTGATCGGTCCGGATGGAGCCGGCAAGACCTCACTGTTCAGGATCCTGACCACGCTCATGTTGCCTGTTTCAGGCTCTGCATTTGTCAAAGGCCTGGACACGAACCGGGACTACCGGAAGATCCGGAAGATCGTCGGGTATATGCCCGGGCGATTTTCCCTGTACCAGGATCTTTCTGTGAAAGAAAACCTCCAGTTCTTTGCTTCCCTCTTCCATACTAAAATCGAATCCAATTACGACCAGATCAGGGACATCTACGAGCAGCTCAAACCATTCGAAAAGCGCCGTGCCGGAAAACTTTCCGGGGGCATGAAACAAAAGCTGGCATTGTGCTGTGCCCTCGTGCATAAACCAGAAGTATTGTTCCTCGATGAACCGACGACCGGGGTAGATCCTGTATCCCGGAAGGAATTTTGGCAAATGCTGAAAAAACTGCAGGCTGACGGAATCTCCATCGTGGTTTCCACGCCCTATATGGATGAGGCTACGATGTGCGACCGCATCGCCCTCATTCAGGAGGGGCAGATCCTGAAGATTGCATCTCCGGGGGATATTTCAGATGCTTACGACAAACAACTGTTTGCGGCATCAACGGAGCATTCATTTGACCTCCTGACACTTCTGAGGGCAAACCCGGAAATCCACCACTCCTTCTCGTTTGGTGACGAAGTGCACTTTTCACTGGCCGGGGAAGACCGGGATCCAGGGGCCATTTTACTTCCCGGGCTCAGGGAGTCAGGGCTAAAAGATGTTCGGATCCGGGAGATCAAGCCGGGCATTGAAGATGTATTTATGGACCTCCTCGAAAAACAAACCCGATGAAGCAGGCGAACCCAGTCATCACGGCACATGAGCTGACCAAGCGATTCGGACAATTCACCGCAGTGGACCAGATCTCCTTCGAGGTGGAAAAAGGTGAAATTTTCGGCTTCCTGGGTGCAAATGGCGCTGGCAAGACCACGGCAATGCGCATGCTGTGCGGACTTTCAAAACCGACATCCGGAACCGCATATGTTTCCGGTTTTGATGTGTACAGGCAACAAAACAGGATCAAGGCAAATATTGGTTATATGAGCCAGAAGTTCAGCCTGTACGAGGACCTGACCGTACGGGAAAACATCTGGTTTTACGGCGGCATTTACGGGGTCCGCAAAAAGAAACTCCGGGAAAAGATCGAAGAATTGCTCACTGACCTGAACCTGAAAGGAGAAGCCAATACACTGGTGAAATCCCTGCCATTGGGATGGAAACAGAAACTGGCATTTTCCATCGCCGTTCTCCATGAGCCCGGCATTGTGTTCCTCGATGAGCCAACCGGAGGGGTGGACCCGATCACCAGGCGGCAATTCTGGGAGATGATCCATAAAACGGCGCGTCGCGGGATCACCTGCTTCGTTACGACACATTACATGGATGAGGCGGAATACTGTGACAGGGTCTCGATCATGGTTGATGGCCGGATAGAAGCACTCGATAAACCGGGTGCGCTCAAATCACATTACGAGGCAGACACAATGGATGAGGTTTTCCTGATACTCGCACGCGGGGCGCAGAGGGCAGATTCATAAATGCAATTTGATGCATCAATTATTTGTATTTATCCGAAAAGAATTTCAGCACATCCTCAGGGACAGGCGGACGATGCTTGTCCTGTTCGGAATGCCGATTGCACAGATCCTGATCTTTGGCTTTGCCCTGACCACAGAAGTCAAGGAAACGCGCATTGCCATACTGGACAATGCCAGGGATGTGTACAGCCAGCAACTGATCGGGAAATTTGAATCCAGCAAATATTTTACCACCTATAAAATGCTGGAATCACAGACTGAAATCGAGCCGACCCTTGAAAACAGGCATGTCAAAATGGTCGTCGTCCTGCCCAGGGATTTTCAGTTCAGCCTGAACCATGA
>JARQTN010000222.1 GCA_029976695.1 Lewinellaceae bacterium | reverse complement strand
CATTCCCCAAGCGAAGTGACAGCTCTATCCTGAACAGGAATTTTTGGTCTTAAATCAAGAATTGTATGATTCGCACAGTGATTTGAACGCTCCGCAAAGCAAGCCAGGCATTTCCAATGCATTTTTCAGATGTCAATCTTTTTTAGAGAACTAAAAACATTTACTGATGAAAAATCTATTTATCCTTTTGGTTTTGGCTGCAGGCGTGCTCTTTATCACGGCATGTGAGGAAACAGAATTGGATCCGGCAGAACTGTCCCCGCAAATCACAGATCAGTTTTCGGTTCCCGATATCCCCCCGGAATTTACAGAACTGATGCGTCCTGAAGATATCGCAATGTTCCGGGCAGGCCCGGGTGACGCATATACCGACGCAGTGAGGACAAGGAGTTTGTACGGTCATGCACAGGGACCGGCAAGATGGCATCCGATCCTGTTTTATTCCGGCTATGACATGCAATTTGTACCATTCGGTGGAACAAGCTGTGATCCAGGTGAATTCTATATTTGCCCGGAAGCCCCGGACATTGGAGCATGCTTTGCCAATCCGCTTGGGGTCACAGGCATTGTTCAAAGTGATGCAAAATGGTTAGGCAGTGACATCCATGCCGTATATTTTCCAGTCTTGTGTGCAGTCTCGGCGAATTCTTTTGCTGGATATGGGCAGGGATACTGGGAGGCATTTGATAAAAAACTCACTGGAGAGAACAAGTTGTTCAGTGATGGTGAACATGAACCCACTTATACTGATGCTGAGGGCAACAGTATCCTGTACATCAACTTAACTTTTCGAGACGATTTGAGCACCGGCATCTTTGAAGGGGCATTCGGTTGGGCAACCGCAATTGTGAGCACAAGCCCTGAAAACGATCCAGCAAATGACCCAAATGGCCTGGGTTCTTCTGAAGCGGTCCATTTTGGCTGGGTGTTCTTCTGACAGATTGGTTTTCCTGGCCTGTCACACAATTTCCAAACAGACCATGGCCCCGCAGATGGAGTCTCGTGAAAGGCTCCATTTTTTCATCAATGCCAATTCACAATAACTTTAGCATATCATAAATTCATAGAGTCTCCTGATCCCGGCCCCGCTTAAATGCAATCAGACGTGCATCTGACTGAAAAAATCCGTAACTTATGCTACACATCTGGGCACCCCCAAAGCCATCAGCATAGGGGCCATGAGAAAACACTCCTCAAATCACCTGATTACACGAATCCGGCAACGGGTCAAAAGATTTATTTACCAGCCAGAGCTTTCCGAAAAAGAACTGATGGCGAAAGAAACCCTGTTTTATTGGGTATTCCTGACTTTAATCGGTGACCTGGGCACGCTAATCCTGACTACCCTGCTTGATGCTTTTCCAATGATGGTATTTTCTTACATCATAGCAGCGGGGCTGGCCATTACATTGATCCTTTACGGTACAGGGGGCAATTTCAAGGTAAAAACAGGTATTGTACTTTTTGCCACCATCCTGATTACCCTGATCATTTCCGCATGGATGGGTGGTCCGATGGATTCCGGGGGATTGATCTATGTGGGGATTTATTGCATTGTAGTGTCTGCACCATTGCAGAATTTAAAATTGACGATCGGGCTGACTGCTTTCTTTACGGTCGGCCTGGTCGCGCTTGTCATCCTCGACCCCTACCTGGATGTTCACCCAAGGATGACACCCCAAAGCAATTATATCATGTTCATTGTCAAGCTGACCTGGCTGACTGCTGCTCAAATGATCTTCATTGTCTATTATTACAAGGAATCGAGCAAGTTTGAAGAGCGGGAAAAAAGACGGCTTGAAGAACTTGGTGAAACAAAAAACCGCCTGTTTACCAATATCTCGCACGAGATACGCACTCCAGTTACACTGATCCTTGGGAACACTGACCTGGTCCAGCCAGATGACAGAATAGAGGAGAAAGCACTCAATACGATCAAGAATAATGGAAATCGGATTCTCAGGCTGGTCAACCAGATGCTGAGCCTGGCCAAGTTTGAATCCGGGCAAACCGGGCTCAATAATGTCCATTCCGATATCATCCATTTTGTGGAGTTCCTTGTGTACACGTTTCAATCCCTGGCGGACAGCAAGGATATCCGGCTCGAATTCCATGCATTTTCAGAGGCATTTACCATGGATTTTGATCCCGACAAAGTTGAGGAGATCATTTCCAATCTAATTTCAAATGCGATCAGATATACGCCGACTGGTGGAAAGGTACACGTTGAGATCCTGGAGTTGAATAAAAAAGATGGCTCTCTGGAAAATTCAATCCAGATCAGGGTAAGTGACAACGGCAAAGGTATCCCTGAAGATCATCTTGCCCTCATTTTTGACCGGTTCTACCAGGTTAATAAAGCTCCGAAGCACCACCAGGAAGGAAGCGGGATCGGCCTGACCCTGGTTCGGGAAAATGTCAAGCTAATGGGTGGTACAATCGATGTAGAAAGCACCGAAGGGGTAGGGACCCGTTTCCTGATTACACTTCCGGTCCGGAACAATGCGCCTGTTCAAAGGGAACTGCTCCCTGATATGGAAACATCATATCCCGCCCGCCAGGATCATCGTGTCCCCACCACTGAAGATCATTCCTTTGACAAGCCGGCAAATCATGACCTCCCCCTGCTCCTGCTCGTTGAGGATCACCAGGAAATGGTTGATTATATCAGAATACTCCTGGAAGGGAATTACAGGATCATTTCTGCAGCCAATGGAGCTGCCGGACTCGACCTGGCCATGGAATCCATCCCGGACATCATCATCAGTGATGTCATGATGCCGGAAATGGACGGGTTCGCGTTTCTGGAGAAACTGAAGAATGATATCCGCACCAGCCACATCCCGGTCATCATGCTGACGGCAAAGGCGGACATGCCGTCCAAACTGGAAGGACTCGAAGCAGGTGCAGAGGCATACCTCACCAAACCATTCGACAGGCATGAACTGAAAATCAGGCTCAAGTCGATCCTCGAACAGCGGGCAAGGTTGCAGAAGAAATACTTAAGCTCCATCCTGTCGGACCATATCCCTGACCTCAACAG
>JARQTN010000221.1 GCA_029976695.1 Lewinellaceae bacterium | reverse complement strand
TCCATGTGAAATCAAAAGCCGTCAAGCTTGTATTGGTCTGCATTTTTTGCATCCTGATCATTTGGGGGCTGGTTTCACTCGTTCAATTCATCTTGCATTAAACTGATTCTTATGAAAAAGAATATGGGTTCGACGGACAAGATCGTCCGTGTTTTATTGGCCATCGTTTTCGGTGTACTTTATTTTACGAATACAGTTAGCGGCACACTGGGCATCGTGCTTCTCGTCCTGGGCATCGTTTTCCTGCTGACCAGCTTTATGAGCTTTTGCCCGTTGTACCTTCCGTTCGGGCTACGTACAACCAGGAAAGCGGAATAACGAGAAAACTGTCTTCACGCGATCCGATAGGTCAGCTGGACAAGGCCGGAGTCATAAGAGACTGAATGAATCAACTCAAGTTCTTTTCGGCCTTGCATCGGACTGAATAATGGCTTGCCTGATCCGAGCAGGAGCGGATGGATGGCGAGCATCAACATATCCAGCACTCCCCAATCGAGGCATTGTCTTGCCATGGACTCACCACCAAACAACCAGGTGTCTTTTTGATTTTCCCTGACCAGGGATGCAACATCGCTCTTATGCGGAGACTGCATCAATTCATATCCTTCCCTGAGCTCCAGCTTCTGATGTGAGCACACAATCTTCCGGTGGTCCGGAAAGTACTCCTGCTCAAACGAAGCCTGGAGATCATATGATTTCCTTCCAAACAGGATTGTATCAACCTGTTCCAAAAATGCACCCATGCCATAATCCTGGTCCGTAAAGCACCAGTCGAATTCGCCATTCGGCCCTTCGATATACCCGTCAAGGGAGACTGCCAGGTTGAGGATCAGTTTGCCCATCAGTACAGTTTAAGTGATTGAATCCGCACATGAAAATAAGGAATCATGCATTCGGGAAAGCCCTGATACATATTTCATCCAACTCATCTATCTTTGAGAATAGGCAAAGCAGAGGATATGGTCAAATTTTTTTTCTACACTTTTTCACTCTTTTTTCTCATTGGGCAATCCACACTTTCCGCCCAGCAGGTTCCCCTGACTTTTCGTGTCGATATGCAGCACGAAACCGTTTCTCCCAAAGGTGTCCATGTGGCAGGAAACTTCCAGCAGGCTGCCGGGTATGCAGACAACTGGAACCCGGGGATCACGCCTCTGTCCGACAATGACGGCGACGGGATCTATTCCCTGACCGTGATGGTTCCGCCCGGAAACTACCTGTATAAATTCATCAACGGGAACTCCTGGCAGGACAAACCGGAATTGCCCCCAGCGGATTGTGCACAGAATGACGGAGGCGGCAACTACAACCGCCAGTTGTCTGTCGGTCCGCAGGGAGTCACCTTGCCCGCAATCCCGTTTGATTCATGCTTCGCCACCCTCCGGTTAGCCATTAACATGTCAGGGGAATCGGTATCTCCGAACGGAGTGCATGTCATGGGGGATTTCCAGGCAGCAGCCGGCTACCCCGATGACTGGGATATACAAGCAACTCCTATGACGGACGCCAATGCTGACGGCACCTTCGAGATCACCCTCCAGGTACCTGCCGGCACCTACCAGTATGCATTTATCAACGGAATTGCAGCAGCGGACGTGGAAAACCCGCCGGTGGAATGTTCCGTCCCGGGAAATGACGGGATGCGCTACAGGGAAATTACCGTGGATTTTGATGCCGGAACAAGTGAAGTGTATTGTTTCAACAGCTGCACATTGTGCGACCCGTCGGTCTATTCAACCTATGAAACATACTGGTGGAATGATGCGGTTTTCTACGAGATCTTCGTCCGCAGTTTTTATGACAGCGACGGGGATGGCATCGGCGATTTCAGGGGCATCATTGAAAAACTCGACTACCTCAATGACGGTGACCCAGAGACGAATAAAGATCTTGGCATTACCGGGATCTGGCTCATGCCCATGTTGGAATCACCGACCTATCACGGGTACGATGTGACAGATTACTACCAGACGGAGCCTGACTATGGGACAATGGAAGATTTCGAGGCATTGCTTGATGCCTGCCATGAAAGAGGTATCCGGGTGATCATCGATTTTGTCATGAACCATACCTCCGTCCAGCATCCCTGGTTCATTCAGTCTGCAAACAACCAGGGAGAATACCGTGACTGGTATGTGTGGTCCGACGAAGACCCGGGCGGAACGGGCCCGTGGGGACAACAGCTCTGGCACGAAAAAAACGGCGATTATTATTACGGTATTTTCTGGTCCGGTATGCCGGATCTGAACTACAGCCATCCGCCTGTAAAGGAAGAAATCTTCAATGCAGCTGCATTCTGGCTCGAAAAAGGGGTGGACGGATTCCGCCTGGATGCCATCAAATACCTGGATGAGGACGGCACCGTCCTGGAAAACACACCGGAGACTTTTGTCATCCTGGAAGACTTTCACAGTCTCTACAAGGGGCTGAATGCTGAATCGATGACGGTTGGCGAGGTTTGGTCCAATACGGCCTCCATCCTGCCCTATGTCAATGACAGCCGCATTGATTTTTGTTTTGAATTCGATCTTGCATACAGCATTCTGGGGGCCATCAACGAAAACAGCCCCACATACATCCGGGAACAGGTCCGCGTGATCCGGGACGGTTACAGGCAGTTGCAGTACGCTCCTTTCCTGACAAACCACGACATTGACCGTGTCTACAGCACACTCGGGAGGATACCAGACAAAATGAAGCAGGCAGCGACCATTTATCTCACGCTGCCGGGAGTTCCGTTCATATACTATGGCGAAGAAATCGGGATGACGGGTACCGGGATCCATGAGAATATTCGCCGGCCGATGCAATGGGATGGCAGCACGCATGCCGGTTTTTCAGCGGCATCGCCCTGGTATGGTTTGGGTGACAATTACCAGACGAACAACGTGGCGGCCATGGAAGGCGACCCGGAAAGCATCCTGGAAAGGTATCGGGACCTGGTCCAGCTGCGCAACCGGTTTGCACCGCTCACCAAAGGATACCTGCTTGACCTGCAGACTGATCAACCGGAGTTTTTGGCTTATGCCCGGATCCATGAGGATGAAGCGGCCATTGTAATCAGCCATTTCGGGGGTGTCCCGACCGCACCCGAAATTTCCATGCCCGTTTCCTCCATGCCCCAGGGAACCTATCGGGTGTACGAGGAAATGTCAAAACAGGAGCTGGGCACGATTGAGCTGGATGAATCTGGCGGGTTTACGGACTGGTCGCCGGAAACGGGCAGCCTCGTTCCGAGGGAGTCCATCGTACTGACGCTCAAGCCAGGATCGGCGGTATCCACAAAACGACAGACTCCTGGAGATATCGAGGTGGCTGTATTTCCCAACCCCGCCTCGGAATATGTAGATATCAGGACAAATTACGCACCTGGTAACCAAATCACCATCCAGCTTTTGGATGTAACCGGGAAAGTGCTGCTTGAAGATCGGGCCATAGATTCTGTGCATCGCCTGGACACGGGAGATCTCCCATCAGGGTTATACTTCATTCGCCTGCGGAAAGGATCTGGGGGAAAGACTGTTCCATTTTCCATTCAAAGAAAATAAAGATCTGCCCGGAGTACCTGCAGGAGTCATAAAAATGGATGTCATTACGCATTATAACTGTGTATGCAGGGCGTTGGAAAACACCACCTGATTTCAATGTAAAGTTTACGCCTGCCCGGAATAAGGAAGAAACGGAATTCAGTATTTTTACGTTGTACAATACTAAACAGATCAAGTCTGTTCTCCCGATTATCCCCAAATGCGATTCCATAATAGCCACCTGGTAAAACCCGGTCAGCATGCAAAAATCCAAACTCTACAGCAAGATCCAAGTAATCAGGGAACATCTGGATAGTCACCGGAAAGCCTCGAAGGATGTCCTTGTCAGGACGAACCCTAAGTTTCAGAAAAGCGCGGAAAACCTGATCCATTATCTCAGCTTGCGCACCCTGGATTTGAGAAAGATCCAGGATGAGCTTTCCGAGATCGGGTTGTCTTCCCTAAGCAGCCCGGAAGCTTATACCTACCGGAATATCCTGGACCTCCAGAAATGGCTCAGGCCCTACGCACCGAAGGAAAAAGAGAATGGCAAACCTGACAAGGAGAAAGAAGCGATCGGTTTCAAGGAAAGCAGGAAGATCATCAACCGGAACACCAACCGTCTTTTTGGCCGTCTGCCTGAAAAGAAAAAAGTGCATATCATGGTCACCATGCCGACCATCGCTGCCCAGGATTATTTATTTGTCAAAAACCTGATCGCAGAGGGCATGGATATTGCGCGGATCAATATGAGCCACGACGATCCGGATACCTGGAACAAGATCGTGGCCAATGTGCAGGTGGCGAAGGAGGTGCTTGGAAAAAGATGCAAGATCTATGTGGACCTTGCCGGCCCGAAGATCAGGACGGAATACCTGTACGATGCTGACGGAAAACCGATACCCGGCGTAAAAGGCAAACGGATCTTCATCGGTGACCGCATCCTGTTGGGCAAAAAGCTAAAGTCCCTCGACTTCGGCAATATTGAATATGCCGTACAGGCCACGATCTCTATCCCGTCAATCATAGATGACCTGAAAAACGACCAGCCGATCTGGTTTGACGATGGCAAGATCGGCGGCGTAATTGAACGCCGTCTGGGCGATTCGGCCATTATCCGGATCACCCGCTGCCAGCTGAAAGGAAACCTGTTTAAAGGGGAGAAGGGGATCAACCTGCCTGCCACCCAGTTGAACCTGCCGTCCCTCATGCCTGATGATGTAGACAACCTGGACTTCATCGCCAAAAATGCGGATATCGTCGGGTACTCATTTGTACGCACGAAAGAGGACGTGTCGTACCTCCTGAAAGAACTGGACAAGCGCGGACGGTCAAAACATGCAGGTCTTGTCCTGAAGGTCGAAAACCAGGAGGCTTTCTACAACCTGCCAAACATGATCCTGGAAGCGATGCGTTTCCGGGCGGTCGGTGTGATGCTGGCCCGGGGTGACCTTGCGGTCGAGCTGGGTTTCGAACGCATCAGCGAAGTGCAGCAACAGATCCTCTCCATCTGCGAGGCAGCGCACATCCCGATCATCTGGGCCACCCAGGTCCTGGAAAACCTGGCGAAAAAAGGGCTTGCCACGCGTGCCGAGATCAGCGATGTCGCCATGGCTGCCCGTGCCGAATGTGTGATGCTCAACAAGGGACCGTACATCCTGGAAGCCGTCCGTTCGCTCTCCGACATCCTCAACCGGATGACCTGCCAGCTCAACAAGAGCAAATACCGGTACCGCCCGCTCAACCTGGCCAGGGCGTTTTTCGACAATTCTGCGGTGAAGGTTGAAGTGGATTGAGTAGTTGCACATGCGTGTGCATGAGGAATGTAGTGAGGTACGGGAGGCCGGATCACACGCAATCATCAGCCCTTTCAATTGCATGTCTTATTGCAAACTAGCTGCTTTTTTCCTTATGAAGCAGGTTACCTTCTTTAGCCTGCCTCATTAAAAGGCGTAAACCTATTCATGAACAGCTTTGAAAAGCGGTTCTAACACCTAAAAAATTTTACCTATGCGCCTTTTCGTTACAATTTGCTGTATTCTCACATTCAGTTTAACTGCATTTTCACAAGGTCAGTTGATCTGTGATGATGCAATTACCATTGAATGCAATTTTTCAAATGGGCAATCATTCAATTATTATGGTTCGACAGTTGGTGGAACAAATAGTATTGAATCCCATGACTGTGTAAATTTTTCGTCCTCGGGCCCTGACCAAAAACTCGTCATTCCTTTCTGGTACGGTTTTGATGTGAGCACACTAACCGTGGAACTCAAGGACATGGATGAGGATCTTGACCTGTTCATTGGGTATGGATGCAACACGGATTGTGCAGATTATTCCATAAATGAAGGGACTTCTGATGAAACGGTTACGATTGAAGTAAGCAATGGGGGAGGCAGTATCTGGGTTTTTATTGACGGATATGACGGAGCGGAGAGTAATTATACGCTTGAGATCCATTCCAATTGCGCGGATATTTATAATACCTGGGAAGTTACCTGCGGAAATCAAAATGCAGTTGACTGGCAGTGCAGCACAGGCACCTTGAACGGCAGTTTGGATTTTGCGCAGTACTGGCCTTTACCTGCGCAAAAAGAAGTCTATGAATGTGCAAACGGGACTTCATACTCTTTCCCGGCATTGGAGGATGTATATGCGTTTTCTGCATCCACGGCCGGACAAATCAACGTTTCTTTGAATGAATACTCAGATCATGAAATTTTCCTTTTTGAATGTGTACTCGCCCATGTATTTGATCCCGTTTCCGGGTTTTTCTATTGGATCGAGCAGCCTGTTTGCATTGCTGGTGGCGGGCAATCAATCCAATATAATGCCCCATCTCCGGGTTCATACTACCTCGTCGTAGATGCTCCTGTCACAGGTGGATATTACGAGCTGAACATCTATACACCAGACTGTCCTGAGCTTGCATGTGATTGCAATCCAGTTTGGGGGGAAACAATCAGGTGCGAAAAATTCGAAAACTATCCAGTCAATAATGGCATAGTCAACGATTTCTGGTACTGGAATTATTATTATAATGAATCTCCCACGGATGCGAATGTCACAACAAACAATCCAAGAACCGGGCTGAATTCCCTTGAGATTAGCGAATCGAATAATTCGGATGTCGCCCTGGACCTTGGGAAACCGGATCAGGGACTCTACCGGCTGGAATGGTGGATGTCCGCTTCAAATTCAGCACTGGTCGAACTCTATCATGAACATGATCCCAATAATTCGGATAACAACAACCTTGCCGCATACCTGGATTTTAATGGAAATGGGCAGGGGAACCTGTACATTGGATCACAAGGTTCGGTCGCCAGTTTCAATTATCCGGTTGGACCGTACTTCCTGTGCGTATTCCTGATCGACAACTATGGTGACCATGCTGAATGCTGGATCAATGGAATGAGGGTATATGAATGGAATTTCAGTGCATCTGGTAGCAGCATTCCAAGCCTTGAAATTGACGCAATAGACTTCTACCACAACAATGGAACATACGATGTAGATGATATCTGCTTTTCACGGGTGGATTGCGATTATCCCTATCCGGTGTTGTGCTCAGATAATTATGACCCTGTGTGTGTCGCAGGGGAAGAGATCACGAATCAATGCCATGCCCGTTGTCTTGGATACACAGAATATGAATGGGAGGAAGGATCCTGTAATCCGACTTGTTCTGACTGCGGGAATTGTTTCTGGTATCATCATGATCCGGATGAGAACAGTAAAATATATTTCCAGAATGAATACTGTACAGAAACCGGCCCCTATTATGCAACAGAGACGAATGAACATTCCAGAAATATCTCATATGTCTGGGAAATCACGGATCATGAAGGGAACCAGGCAACGGTAAACTATCTTGAAGGCACGAATGCAAACTCTGCAAATCCGGTATGTTACTTTCCTGTGCCGGGAACATACACGGTTTGTCAGTCAGTTTTCGCCAGCGTAGATGATCCTTTGATTGATGAACAGGTATTCTACTGCTGCCTCGAGATTACCATTTTGCCATCACCCTGTTCCGCTTCCCCTGTACCACACCTTGCTGCATCGGGAATTAATGGTACTTTTTCATTCCAGGCCCAGGCAGAGTCGGCAGATAATGTGCATTACAACTGGGAGTTTCCGGCTGAAGCATACAATATCGACACAAATGGCAACCTTGCATCATGCCAACTTCCGGAGGGCTGTTATACGGTTTGTGTGTATGTAACTAATCCATGCGGTGTTTCCTCCTATTGTGTCAGTGTTTGTTCATATTCGAACGAATGTGGTCCAGCACCAGGATTTACACCAACGATCGCTCCGATCATAAATGCCCAAACTGTTTCATTCCATGGCGTCCCGGCTGATGCGGATGAGTATACCTGGGAAATTCCAACAGGTGAAGCTGATTTTATCAGTGGAAGTTCCTCCAGTAATGATCCGATCATTGAATTCTTTGGTACAGGATCATATCACGTCTGCCTGACCCTGCGATATGGATGCCATACCATCTGTATTTGCTTCACTGTAAAAATGGGATGCTGCTATGACCCTTGCTGGGGCCATAAACCAGCACCTGGATGGTGGGATTATACCGTCAGCGAAAATGAGACCTCATTTTCTGTCAATACCAGTACAAACCAGGAGTATGCCATCGAATGGGACTTCGGTGATGGATCACAAGGATTCGGATTGAACCCCAATCACACCTATGGAGGAGCAGGAAGCTACCTTGTATGTTGTACGATCACCAATTACTTTGGATGCAGCTATACGATCTGCAAATGGATCTATGTGCCTGGTGTGCCTTGCCAACCGGGAGATTTCCCGGTATCTGGCTATGATTTCACCGTATCGGGTAATACCATATCCTTCAATAATACATCCATTGGTGGTGATTCATATACCTGGGATTTTGGTGATGGTAGTGAAGGGTCAACCGACCCGGATCCATCGCACACATACCAGGCTCCTGGTGAATACGTGGTTTGCCTTACGGTCGTGAATGAGTGCGGTATGTCCACGTGCTGCTATGTCATCACGATTGGCCAGTATTGCCCTTATGCATTCTTTGAAATTGATATTGAGGTAAATTCAAATGAAGATGGTGTATTGTTTTCTGGAATACCTTCCAACTATCAGGAAGTGTCCATTGATTATGGAAATGGGGAAACCGCATTTTTCAACGGAGGTTCGATTCCCGATTATATCTATCCAACAGATGGTGTATACCTCGTTTGTATAACTATTGAAATGGAATGCTATTCATTTACATTTTGCAAAACGATCCTGATCAACTTCTGCAATATACCTCCACCGATGTGTGCTTATACCTACACAATCAGTCAGACCGAACCTGGAACGGTGCACTTTACGAATGCTTCATCCAATGCATCTGCATATAGCTGGAATTTTGGCGACAGCTCTCCAGATGTTGACGCAGAAGATCCGATCCATCAATTCAATCCGGGAACGTACACGGTATGCCTTACCGCAACCAATGATTGTGCCTCCGACACCTATTGTCAGACAATCGTGATCGAGGAAGTTTCAAATTCATCACCCTGGACGAAACCTCCTGCGACAAGTAAAACCCATACGATCATTGTGCCCGGGACAATCCTTTCCGACATCGATGGGCTCAGCCTTGCGGAAGGCGATCAGGTATCTGTATGGTATACGCACAACGGCACTGAAAAACTTGGTGGATTGATCAATTTTGCCAATACTGGTTCAGCTATTTCAGCGTATGGAAATGACGAGAGCGGGAGTGATAAAAACGGTTTTGATGAGGGAGAATTTTTCCGTTTCAGGGTATGGAAACAAAACCTTGATCAGGTCTTTGAGGTGAGTGCAGAATTTGAACCTGCCGGTGGACCACTGGTCACGCACACGGACCATTTTGCAACCAACGGGATCAGCCAACTGAAAAGTCTGACTGCTCAAACCACAGCCGAAATCCGCATACCACTTTCCCGGGGGTGGAATATCATTTCAAGCAATGTAATACCTGAAAACAGTGATATGGTTGATGTTTTTTCATCAATTAAGGAAAAGACCATTATCGTCAAAGACAGTGAAGGAAAGGTCTATATACCAAGCCTGAACCTGAATGCGATCAGCGATTGGGATGTACGTTATGGGTACCAGGTCAAGGTGACGGAGAATGTGGAGCTGGTGATCAGGGGAACAAAAGTTGATCCGCAACAAATGCCAGTCCCGATGTCAAAAACCTGGCAGATCATATCCTATCTGTGTGATGCCCCATCGAGAATGGCAGATGAACTTGGCTCGATATCGGCAAATACGATCCTGGTGAAAAATGGACCCGACATTTATATTCCGGGAACACCAATCGGCCAGAATATTTGCATGGAACCGGGTAAGGGATACTGGCTGAAAACAACCGACCCTGGAAACGTTCAATTGAGCTACCCATGCGGATCCAGTTGCCCCGGTCCCATCCAGGAAAGGACTTTTGAAGAAGAAATGTTGGACCTGAATACAGGTGAAACGGCCACGCTTCTCATAGATCCTCAAATCATCGGACAGGCACAAGAAGTATCATTCATTGAAGTATTTACAAAAACGGGACTTCTTGTCGGACGGGCCCTGTACAGGCATGAGCCTGCTGCACTGGCACTTTGGGGAGATGATGCCACGACCCCGTTCCAGGAAGGTGCATGCACAGGTACACCATTGCGTATTGTTCTTTCCAACCAGTTTGGGGAAGCTATTGAGGAAGCAGAATTTGAGGAAATTGAGTTTTCTCCAAATTCAATTCACACCCTTCAAAGGAAACGGAGCCAGGATGTCCCTGAATTCAGGATCCTGCCGAATCCGGCTTCCAGGAAATGTGTCATCCAGCGTTATGCAGATGAAGCAGGTGAAATGACACGGCTACAGATCTATTCGTTGAACGGCAAGCATGTGTATGAAACCCGGATGCAACCGGGACAGCTCCAGATTGATATCGACCTTGAAAGGCTCAGGCTGGCACCAGGGATATATCTGGTCAGGATGGAATCTCAGGGCCAGTCCAGGACACGAAAACTGCTCGTTCAAGCCAGATGATCAAAACCATTTTCTAATCGTGGGGATCAAAGCCCGGCGTATGCCGGGCACCCCTTGAAACAATTCAATTTCAATTTAAATACCAGCATCATGAAAAACTATATTTCAATTTTTTTCGCATTGACCTTCACCCTGATCACGCTCACTATCTCTGGACAGGATCCATTTTGCAACTACACCCAAACCTCGCTGGATGCCACAATCGTTTTTCCGGAAGAAGCGACTTTAACTGTAAACGGGATACCCCTTGATTCGGGTAGCATTATTTCAGCAACAGTCGTACGGGCTGATACAATTCTGTGCGTGGGCTCCATTGAATACACTGGTGAAGCCAGCGCTCTGACGATCTACGGACAGGATGGTGGGGACCAGGGCATGATGGCCAATGAAGCTTTCCGGTTCATGGCGCAATTGCCTGACGGCTGTATTGTTATCCAACGCGAAGCTTCCTTTCTTAGCGGGAACATTTATACCACAGACAGTATTTTCCAGGTGAATGGGATTAGTGGGATGTCCGCAATTGAATTTGAAAACAATTTTTTCGTGACCGCAGAGGTGACCCCCTCTTCAAGCGGGGGAAGTGATGGGCAGATCAGACTATCCGTGGAGGGTGGAATCCCACCATATCGTTTTGAATGGAGTGACAAATCACTCGGCACAGCACAGCAAATTGAGGGTGTTCCGGCAGGTACATACCATGTAAAAGTCTTTGACAAGTATGGGTGTATGCAGGAATTACAACTGGAGGTGACGTCTACGACAGCAATCAATAAATCAAAAGGTACAAATCCAAATATCCGGATCTATGCTGGACGTGACGGGAAATTGATCCTCCAGCCATTTGATTTGGCCACCCAGTTATTACAAATTCAGGTATTCAATATGCATGGTCAAATGATAGCAGACAATAAGATCAGAGTCTTCCAGGGGGAACAGACAAAAATAGTTCATCCAGGAATAAATATTCCCGGAACATATATTGTAGTCGTATCCGGTGAACAATTCTGGTTCTCGACAAAAGTATTCTTCAGCAGGTAAGGGTGAAAAATGCTGTTTAATTGCCGCTTTGAGCAGATCACCCTGGTCTCTTGCAAGCGGCAATTTTTCGCTTACTCAATCAGGACCGGACAAGAGCAGGCCAGATCTGCGAACCTGCAAAAGGAAAAAAATATGTTCAATACCTGGGTTACCCGTCATCCGGTTTTGCATTAAATAATGAGATCAGGATGCTGAAGCAACCAACCTGCGAACCACTCACCCGCATCGTGATTTCATACCGCCATCCGTTTGAATCCTTGCTGACTGGCCGGATTCGCAGGAAGAGGGGAAAACAGAAATACACCCGAATCACATTTACGCACCCGAAGTGTGGCCCGGAAACGTCCGGGTCGCACTTCATATGGCAAAAGAATGAAGAAAACAAAGCACACAAAGACATGAAAATTTCTGATGCATCTCCCTTGAATCGAACTGGCAGCCTGGCCTGCAATCCGGAAATATGGTCCGGTGTGCTATTTGAATTTGAAAAATGGGGCAGAGTTTCTATTTTAGGGGTGATTGCAATTCAGAATGAGATCTTACCCTGGCTCCGAAAAACCGCAATCCAGGCAGGATACGTTCGGTTTTGCTATGAAAAAGATACCGTGCATTCTACAGACATCATCCACCGCATTCAGAATAGCGATGATTCCGTTTTTACGGAACTGTACCGCAGTTTCAGGGACGAATTCGTCATCTGGATCTCCCGCAAACAGCGCATCAACGAGCAGGATGCCTGTGATGTCTTCCAGAATGCGGTGGTCATCTTCTACCAGAATGTCAAGAGCGGCAAGATCACGCACCTGACAAGCTCGGTCAAGACCTATCTGTTCGGCATCGGGCTGAACAAGGGCCGCGAATGGCGCCGGAAAGAGAGCAAGATAGCCAGTGAAGAACCTTCACCATTATTGCTGGAAAGCATGATGGACAGCTATGAGGCAAAGGAAAAAGAGGAACTCGAGGATCAGATCAAGCTGATGTACAGTGCCTTGCGCAAAATAGGTGACCCCTGCAAATCCATCCTTGAACTTTATTATTTCCAGCGGCTCACAATGGAAGAAATTGCATCGCTCAACGGGTACAGCGGCAGCTCATCCGTAAAAACACAGAAGTACAAGTGTATGGCGCGGTTGCGCAAGATCTATCTGGAAGTCATGCAAAAAGCCGGATAATATGGACCAGGAAGTACGCGACATCGAATTGCTGGACAATTACCTGGAGGGTACCTTGTCAAAAGCGGACGAGGACCAGGTCCGCAAAAGGCTGGCATCCGATCCGGCATTCGCATCCCTGCTGGAGGACCTGAAGGTCATGCGGAAGGGCATCGAGCTGTCCGGCATGGAGAAGAAGCTGGCAGAGCTGAAGGAGGTGGACAGGGAGATGGGGCGAGTGAAGCCACTTGTGGGCGATACGACTACGCAAAAAGACCCGGGGAATCCACCGGTTTCCAGATCAGGAA
>JARQTN010000220.1 GCA_029976695.1 Lewinellaceae bacterium | reverse complement strand
CCGTTCCTGCAAAAAGGGGACATCGTGCTCGACGGGGGAAATGCGCATTTCGAAGATACCGAAAGAAGGCAAGAGGAACTTTCTCGGTCCGGTATCCAGCTGATCGGGTGCGGGATTTCGGGGGGGGAAAAAGGCGCCCGGTACGGCCCGTCTATCATGCCTGGTGGTAAAAGTGAAATATACCCGGAGGTCAGGGAGGTCCTTGAAACCATCGCCGCACGTGATCCCAGGGGAAACCCTTGCTGCACCTATATCGGCCCAGGAGGTTCCGGCCATTTTGTGAAAATGGTGCATAACGGGATAGAATATGCTGAAATGCAGTTGATCGCAGAGGTCTATCACCTGCTTTCCAGGCAATTTTCCTATTCGGAAATAGCAGACCTGTTTGAGCAGTGGAACAAGGGTGACCTCTCCAGTTTCCTGCTCGAGATCACGGTGCGCATCCTTCGGAAAAAGGAGGGTCGGGATGAATTTCTCCTCGACCAGATCCTGGATGAAGCCGGTAACAAGGGAACCGGGGGATGGTCGGTAAAAGCGGCCCTCGATTTGGGAAGTGTGAATTCAATGATGGGCGCCGCCGTATTTGCCAGGTATCGGTCATCCGATCCAATCCGGAAACGGTTGGGTGCTGAACGTACAATATCTGGCGGTCCGGAACATATTGCCAGCACTGGCGAAATCGATCCAAATGTCCTGGAAAACGCGTATCGCTTTGCCCGCATCATCAATCACTACCAGGGATTCGAGCTCCTGCGCCAGGCTTCCAACACATACCGATGGCACCTCGACCTTTCTGATCTATCAAGGATCTGGACAAATGGGTGCATCATCCGCTCTGCCCTGATGCAGCAATGTGTGTCCTGGTTTGCAGATGCGGAAACCATTCTGGATCTCCCTGACGTAAGGGAGGAGTTGCACGGACTAGAGGCGGATGTCTCTTCCGTGATCCTCCGCGGACATGAGAACCGGGTGCCCCTGCCCGCATTCAGTACTGCCTGGAATGACTGGGTCAGCATGACCACCGGGCAATTGCCGGCAAACCTGATCCAGGCACAACGGGATTCTTTTGGGGCACACACGTATCTCAGGAGGGACGATCTGGAGGGAAAGCCTCATCACACAAACTGGGAGGCAGATGATTGAGTACCAGTTGCTGGGCGCTGTGATCGCGGGGATTGTCATCCTCCTCGTGCTGATTCTGGCAGTTCGGCTGCAAGCCTTCATCGCCCTGTTGATCTCCGGCATCTTTGTGGGGATCCTGGCAGGGATGGAGCCGGTATCCATCATGCTGTCAATGCAAAAAGGCATGGGAGATACCCTGGGCTTCGTGGCTGTAGTGGTTGGACTGGGGGCCATGTTTGGTGCGATCCTTGAGCATTCCGGCGGGGCAGAATCCATTTCACGGGGGCTGATGCGGAGATTCGGTGAGAAGAATGCATCCTGGGCCATGATGGTGACCGGGTTCATTGTTGCGATCCCGGTGTTTTTTGATGTCGCCTTCATTATCCTGGTCCCATTGATTTACGCACTGCAGCGGAGTTCGGGAAAGTCCCTGCTCAGATACGGTCTGCCGTTGCTTGCCGGCCTGGCCATTACGCACGCCTTTATACCTCCTACCCCCGGGCCTGTTGCCGTGGCAGATATCCTGCGGGCGGATTTGGGGTGGGTCATCCTTTTCGGGGTCATTGTCGGCATTCCGACGGCCATTGTATGTGGTCCTGTTTTTTCAGGCCTGGTCAGCAGGAAAATACACCTGAAAGCGCCCGATCACCATGAACAGGTGCACGACAGGCCGGATACCCTTCCCGGTCCGGGTATGATCGCTGCGATCATTGGCCTGCCCATCCTTCTGATCCTGTGCAATACGATCCTGAACAGTCCGGCTTTCAATGGGGCCACTTCTCTCGCATCAGCAAGGAGATGGATCCAGCTCATTGGCCACCCATTTTCGGCACTAATCATCGCAAACCTGATCGCATGGTATCTATTGGGTATTCGGAAAGGGCTCTCAAAGGACCAGCTGGTCCGGATCACGACAAGGTCAATGGAACCTGCAGGGATCATTATTCTTCTGACAGGTGCCGGTGGTGTGTTCAAGCAAGTACTGATCGATACAGGGGCAGGTGCAATGGCAGCAGCATCCATTGCCGGGTCCGGGATGGGTATTTTATTTTTCGCCTTCATTTCTGCAATTGTCGTCCGGGTCCTGCAGGGATCAGCAACAGTCGCGATGGTGACCGCAGCAGGGCTGACGGCCCCATTGCTTGAAGCAGGAATGCCGGATCCGGGAAAAGCGCTCCTTGTCATCGTGATCGCAGCGGGAGCATCTGCGATCTCCCATGTCAATGATTCCGGATTCTGGTTAGTGAGCAAATACCTGGGCATGTCTGAAAAACAGACGTTCAGGAGCTGGACCCTCATGACGACACTGCTGGCTTTGGTTGGGTTTATTTGTGCCAGCATCTGCTATTCCATTTTTGTCTGAAACGAAAATGAAGATCCAGCTGAAGCCTTTAGGTGCTGATTTGTGTCAATCCTGGAAATAAGGATGGTCATTGATTTTATATGGCTTTTCATTGAAAATAGGATAGGTGTTGTGATGTAAATCCTCCTGGTATGAAAACAGCAATACAATCTCTTCCGAAGATGCTCGTTTGCCATTCGCCCTTTATAGCAATTTTTGCGATCCTTGTGATTGCCCTGACAGGGTGTGGGGAATCCCAGGGCACATTTGCCCTTCCTGAAGGGAATGCCGAATCGGGAGAAGCCACCTTTATCCTGATCGGATGTATCCAGTGTCACAGTGTCGGGGAGATTGCCTGGGAAGGTGTATCCTCGAAAAATACCATCCATGTGCCTTTAGGCGGAAAGGTAGGCAAGGTGAAATCTTACAGTGAGTTGGTCACTTCGATCATCAATCCTTCTCACAAGGTGGACAAAAAGTACCTGCAGGAACCATATACGAATGCAGCAGGACAGTCCAACATGGTCAAATACAATGACTTTATGACCGTTCAGGACCTGGTCGATATCGTGACTTTCCTCCAGGGTGAATATCAGCTTGACCGGCCGAGGGACATCGATTATTACCCGAACTGGTGA
>JARQTN010000219.1 GCA_029976695.1 Lewinellaceae bacterium | reverse complement strand
CATTGCACATGCCTGGAGGACTTTGCCGGAACGATCGGGTGCCCCAGGTGGGATCCCTCAGGAACCATGATCCTTTTCACAAGGATCCACTGGTCATCCATCCCACCGATCTTCACTGTCCCCGTGAACGGGACCGAACTGCAGGAAATTGCCTATGGCCTGGAGGCTGACTGGACAGCGGATGGGCAGCATGTGGTGTATTACTCGGATCATTTTTATGCAATCCGTACCGATGGCACCGGGGAGCCCTTCAGTCTTTTTATCAGTAACTGTTATCCCTTCCCGGATTATCCAGCCTTTTTTGATTTGTTCTGAGATTTGTGCTCATATCCGGGGAAATTCACATCCTCTTTTAATCATAGGCCATATTGACTCATATCATTGATTTTCTGTCATTTGGATTCGAAATATGAAGTGAACGAGTGTGCATGACTTTAATACTCAATAAGAACTAATGAAAAACTTATTCCTCACCCGAATCCTTGCGCTTTTTATCTTGATGGGCTTCATCTTCCCATCGGCTACATCCCAGACTTGTACCGCGGATATGACGGGTACCAGGCATTTTTCCGAACTCTCCTGGACGACAGATGACGGGGGAACATGTCCACCTGTAAGTCCGTATGTGGGAGATATTGTAATCGACGGGCCGGGAAACAAGGACACGCTCTTCTTCGATCTGGATCTCGAGATGACCGGCACCCTGACTCTGAACGGCCTGGGTAACGCAATCATTTGCATCGAAGAAGGAACGACCCTGACCATTTACGGGGATTTGACCTGTATGCATCCGAATATGACCATCGACCTGCGTGGTACGTTGAACATCTATGACGGTATGCTGGAAATGAAAAACAACTGTTTTCTCTGTGGTACCGGTGTTGCCAACATCGACAGCCTGTGCGTAAAAAACAATGGTACCTGTGACGGGATCGTGGAGATCCATGCAAATTACTGCGAAGCGCAGAATAATGAGTTTTGCCCGGATTGCATGGCGGCACCGTTAGCTGTATCCCTGATCGATTTTTCTGCCAGGGAACTGAAAAAAGGGATCGAATTGTCCTGGCAAGTTGCCGAACAGGGGGAGAACAGTTTTTATACCATTGAAAGGAGCAATGGATTCACGAAATGGAAACTGATTCGGAATGCAGAAAATGTGGACGGCAAAACAACCTATTCTGTCATTGACCCACTGCCGGAAATTGGGGTGAATCACTATCGGCTCAGCCAGACGGACAATAACGGGACAAGCCAGTATCTCAGCCTGGCAAGCATCTACTATCAAAGCGGTGAAGGCATGAAGGTCATCGCTTATGACGGCATGCTGACTGTTCAGTCATTCGAGCCCATGGAAATTCATGAAGTGACGATATATGACCTGAGGGGCAGCCAGCATTTCTCTGAAATTGCTTTCATGGGAAACGGTTTACAATACCAAATGGACATCTCACACTTGCCTTTCGGGATCTACATCGTCAAGGTTGAATACCCGTCCGGATATTATTCCAAAAAGATCATCCTTGCCGATGAGGCAAACGCAGGACAGATCTTCTAGACACATGTCCTGGATCAAAGGTAACTGGAGATCTTAACCCACTGGCTGGTATTTCAGGACGGCACAAACGAATCCGCCGACCAGGGACAATGTGATCAGCCAGTATATGGTATGTACCAGGATGTATTTCCATCCCCTTCTTTCAAATAATGCCACCGTGCCGATCAGCGGAAGGGCAAAAAAGACTGTAATCCAGAATCCGTGAATGGCACCATGGTAAAAGCTCCGGTGGTTGTTACCATAGGTTTGCATCAGTTCATTGAATTGCTGTTGAGCAGCACTGCCAGCTTCCGCGATATCCGGATACATCATCGACCAGACAGCGCCCTGGTGGATCACAACTGACGACAGGAAAAAAGCGATCAGCACGGCAAAAACGTAGGAGGCGATAAAGATCACAGCCATGTTCGCCCCTTTCAGGGATTCTTCTGTAAAACCGTTGATCTTCATCCAGGCCCCTCCAGCCACTTTCGGGTTGTAATAAATGGCCCCAACGATCATCGGGATGAGGCCAGCAACAAGGAACATGTACGCATTTGTTGGCATGTCAATAGATTTTGTTTTGAAAAGATATATACAAGTTCGCAAATCAGCGCCGGATTTCAAATGATTCACGGCAACCAATTTTCGTCTGCAGGACAATTCCGTCTGCTTATTTTACTAATTTCATTTCTCATAAATCAAGTGGAACAAATGGTTCACGGCACACATCACGCACTGGAAGACCCGCGCAATGCGAAGATCAGGATCAGTATCAACGGCCAGCTTTACCCAAGGGATGAGGCGAAAATATCCGTTTATGACAGCGGGTATCTCGTGGGTGACGGGATCTGGGAAGCGGTGCGGCTCCATGACGGGGTCCTTGTGTTCCTCGACAAACACCTGGATCGCCTCTGGGCAGCGGCGGCCACGACAGGCATGGTGTTGCCCTTTACCAGGGAGGAGCTGGTGGCAGAAATCTGGAAAACCCTGGAGTCAAACGGGATGCATGACCAGGTCCATGTCCGGTTTATGATCACGCGGGGCATCAAGAAAACGCCAAGCCAGGATCCAAGACTGACCATTTCAGGACCAAATGTGGTGATCATCCCGGAACATAAAGTGGCGTCAGAAGAGAGCCGTGAAAAAGGCATTACCCTATTTACCAGCACGATCAGAAGGGGATCGCCGGACTACCTCGATCCGCGATTGAACTGCCACAGCAAGCTGCACGAGGTCATGGCATTGGTCCAGGCCATCGAAGCCGGTGCGGACGAGGCGCTGATGCTGGATATCCATGGGTTTGTGGCGACATGCAATGCCACGAATTTCTTCATTGTCAGGGACGGCGAAGTATGGACTTCGACCGGGGAGTACTGCATGAACGGCATTACCCGTGGCGCAGTGATCGAGATCTGCAGGCAGGAAAAGATTCCTTGCCGTGAAAAGAATTTCTCCCTTTTTGATACATACTCTGGTGATGAGGCTTTTGTCACGGGTACTTTCGGGGGCATCACCCCGGTGACACATATCGATGGAAGGAAAATCGGGGCAGGGAATTTCGGCCCCATGACCAGGAAATTACTGGACCACTATCATGCATTGA
>JARQTN010000218.1:11702-13380 GCA_029976695.1 Lewinellaceae bacterium | reverse complement strand
CTTCCCGACGGCTCGTTCCTCGCATCGGGATCTCCGCTTCGCTCCGACATTTGATATCCAACCCGCAACCTGATATAAGCCGCCCGTCGCTCCAGATGTCGGCCACCTTTAAGGTGTCTGCCATCGTCGCTTTTTGAACCCGAAACCCGCAACCCGAAACCCGAAACTCGCAACCCGAAACTCGCAACCCGAAACTAAAACGGATATCCCACCGCAATCTGCAAACTGATATTCTTCCACAACCAGGGGCCGTTGATAAATCCCGGTTCATGCCAGACCCATCGCTTTCCCTTTTCCAGGTAGGGCTTTTTCAGGGGGAGGGCAAAATCTGTGCGGATAACGAGGAAAGGGAGGTCAAGCCGCAGGCCGGTACCCACACCGATGGCGAGTTCATTCAGGAATTCGCGGGCGCGAAGCACCTTGCCCGGATCGGTCCCATCATCGTCTTTCAGCAGCCAGACATTACCGATATCCGCAAACACGGCACTCTTGAGCCGGAATGACCTGATCAGACCGAAGCGATACTCCAGGTTGGTTTCAAACTTGAAATCACCCGTCTGGTCAAAAAAGGAAGTGGAGACGTTGTCAAGGCCCGGACGAATAAAACTGCCCAGAAGCCCCCTGTTGGGGAATGCCCGCATGCTGTTTGGCCCGCCGACAAAAAACTGCCGGATATACGGGACAAATTCAGAATTGAGGTAGGGGAGTACGATACCCGGGGCAAAACGAAACACAACCTGCTGTTCAGGTCCCACCCAGTTGTACCGGAAATCGAGTTCCAGCTTGAAAAACTGGGAGTACTCACGGCCGAAGACCTTGTACGGCCTTGTGGCGTTTTGGTCAAAGACACTTGAGAACAGGTACAGCAGGTTGCCCGACAGTTCAAGCTGGCCCTGGAAAAATGCATAATTCCTCCGCACATTGATGTCCTGGTTCGTGTAGGTATACCTGTATGACGGTCCGAAAATGAACAGGTTGTCGAAACTGCGCTTCAGCCTCAGGTCCGTCTCCAGGAAGGCAAGGAATGCATCGGAGGAACGCGACACATTCACGAGGTTGATGTTCAGGGGCTTGAAATCATGGCTCTTGGCTCTTGATTCATTCCATTCATAGCCGTAGGAAAGCCGTGTGTTCAGCTGGGAGAAAAGCCCCTGTCTTCTCTGATAGGAAGTGAACAGGCTGATTGTGGTCGTTGGCACGTAGTAGGAAGAGCTGTTCCGGATCTTGAAGAAGGGGATGATGAACCGAGGAAAGCTGAGGTCAGCCTGCGCTGAAATCTCCGAGAGGTTGTTCGGAAAGCTTTGCTCTCCAAGGAAGATCTCCCCCCCGGTCTCTACGGCCGTACCTGCCTGGAGCACCAGTTGTTCGGCCCCGCCAAAAATGTTTTTATGCGTGTATTTTGCATTGACCCCTGCCCTGAAATTGCTCCCGCGTGTGGAGAGGTCGAAAGAGCCTGAGAAATCCTGCTGCAGCCCCGGCGTGAGGTACACATACCTGTCGAGGAAAGCCGTGTCCCCTTGCTCGACGACTTCAAAATCCTGATTCACGAATTTGTAGATCCCCAGGTCCAGTAAATGGTTGACCGTGATCTTTTGCCTGTCTGCACGGTATAAAGCTCCTTTTTGCTGCTTGATGGATGAACGCAGGACCGCAGGACGGATGGTTTGCTGGTCCTCCA
>JARQTN010000218.1:0-11602 GCA_029976695.1 Lewinellaceae bacterium | reverse complement strand
ACCAGGTCGGTGACCGCATACCCTTCACCTGGCAGGATATTCGTTTTTTCACGATGCTGGAGGATCAGGGCCCGGATGCCGGTACTGTCTTCCGGCCAGTTGATCTTGCGGTTGTAGTATCTCCCGGAAGTCGAGATGTAGTAATCCACAGGGATGCGCCTGCCATCCAGCGTGGTGTCAAACTTCACCTGTGCGTTGTAGTAGCCCCTGTCAAAAAGATAGTCCCGGATCCCGAAAACCGACTTCGATATGTCTGCCGTGTCAAAAACGGCCGGCTCTTCGCCAAACGTCCGCTGGATCCAGTTGCTCAGGCCCTTTTCCTTCTCCGGGTTGCCGAACTTGTAATGGTACCAGAGCCCGATCTGTGTATTCCTTTCCGGCTGGATGATTTGTTCCAGGTCGGTCTTGATCCGTTTCGGTTTTTCGAAGTTGCTGGAGTCGTTCAGGTGGATCCTTGCGCCGTCATAAAGGTAGACACCGGCTTCTTCCAGGTCTTTCTGGACAACGCATGCCGCGATGATGAGCAGAAGCAATAGAACGAATATGGCCTGGAAAGAGCTCCCGGATCCGGAAAATGAAGTGCCATATTTCGAATCAGGATCAGTCATTGTCCGTATCTCTTTTCCTTGCGCGGAACTTGTCGCTGTTGAAGGATTTCCTGAAAAAGATGGCGATGCCGGCTTCATAAATGTTTGCCCCCTGGTTGAATACCGTCTGTTCATTGCTCAGCACCTGGTAAAAGCGCAGTTGATAGCTCCCGTCCTCCGTGAGTTTGTACTCGATCACAAAATCCCCGGAATAGGTGCTGTTGGCTGCATTCTCAATGTCGACGAATTGTTGTGTCTTGTTGTTTACGCTCCCCCCGACATAAATGGACAGGCGGTCATTGAAAAGCTGCTTGCGCAAACCGACCTGCAATTCCGTGATGGTCGTATTGTCATACCCGCTCCTGTACGAATCTACCCCGAAGTCCAGATCAACACCTTTGATGAATTTCTCTGCGAGCTGGTTCAGCTGGCTCGTCAGCAGGCTGGAAACCGTCGAAAGCCCCACGTTGATTCCCGTGTTTTCGACGAAATCATTTGATCCCCCTGAGCTTTCCGTCGCGATAAACCCGTCAAACAGCAGCAGGCTGAACACCTGGAGGTTCAGGTCAGATTCATTTTCCCGCAATTGCGCAAGTTTGGAAGCGACCGCCCCCGAAAACTGCCCGGAGGTTTGATCATCCTCAACCACAATGTCCAGTTCTGTGGAAGGCTCTTCCAGGTCACCTGAAAAGTTCAGCAGCACGGAAACACCAGATTTTTCCTTTGCTTTCCGGATCTCGAAATCACTGAGGGAGCTCAGCTCATTGCTGATCAGTGGATAAGTGGGCGTCGATACATTGTATTTCGCCGTGATATTGAACCTGGCCTGCAAGGGATCCCCGATGAACTGGACCGTGCTCCCGGGGTCGATCTCAAACTGCTTTTTGACCACTTTCTGGAAAACGAATGTATACTGCCCGCTTGTCAGGCTGTAATTTCCAAAAATCGAAAGGTCCCCCTCTGGTGTCATTTTCAGGGCAAGGTCTGCATTCCCGCGGCAAACCAGCTGGTCTCCTGTGGCCGGGTCCACGACAATGTGCAGCACGGATTTGGGCGTGATCGTGATGTTGGCATTGATCTCGACACCCAGGCCGCTGAGCTGGTACAGGTCGTTGATATCCAGGGTCGTGTCCCCCGCGTAGGTTTCCGGATTGGCAAAAATGATGAAGTCCTCGTTCAGCGCACCTGCTTTGTAGGCAAAGGGCTGGATATTGAAATTTGTGGAATCAAGCGTCGTAATATTTGCATCGACTGTCGGCCGGGCCGTATTGCCGCTGATGGAAGCTTCCCCGCCCACGAAGATCTTCCCGAAGAACACCTCGTTGTCCTTGATCGTCGTGTTGATGATCTGGAAACGGTCCGTTCGGAAATCCAGGTCCAGTTCCGCTTCTGTCAGGCCCTTGTAGGCAATGCCGCCTTCAAGGGTGGCCCTGTTGCCTGCCGGGTCCTTAAATTCGATGGTGCCGAAATCGATATCCCTCCCGGAAAACCTGATCCTGTTTTCCTGCATTTCATAACGGGTCTGCAGGAAATCGACGATGGTGGAAGCATTGACGAATTCCAGGCTCCCGTCGATCCTGGGGCTTGTGGCCCTTCCGGCGATATCCAGGCTTCCGGTGAGGTTGCCTTCACTATCATGGATCAGGTTTTCAAGAAAAGGATCCGCGATCCGGAGTTCGAGCTTCCGGATGTCCGCGGTCAGGTCCACCGCGGCACTGTCGATCGCATATGTCCCCTCAAAAGAGGCGTTGTTTTCGTCACCAAACAGGTCGAAGTCGAGACTGATCTCATTGGAACCTGTCCTTCTTGCAATCAGGTAGGCTGTACCGATCGGGCGGTCGTGAAGGGAGAGTTCCTGCAAACCCAGATCCGCCAGGAACCCAAGGTCACTGAATGGGTTCTGGATCAAAATGTTGCCGATCACGCGGCCCTCGTAAAAGTCCTGTTCATCCCTGCCCAACAGGTTTGAGATCTCGGAGAGCCTGAACTGGCGGAGCCCGATTTCAATGGGCGGCTCCTTGTCACCGGCGCGTTTTTCAAGGGTGGATACAAGGATCTCCTGCCCGGGCTTGTACAGGTTCAGCTGCTGGATGGTGAGTTCTTTATCCATATAGCGGATCTCATTGCCCGGGTCGATTTTCCAGACAGATTTGTTGAAGACCAATGTGTCATTCAGCGTAACAAGGTAAAGGGAATCTGCAACGGCTGCTGTGCCGGAGAGCCTGAACTGGGCAATGGAATCCCCGCGCTGGATCATCGCTGTTTCAAATTCCGCGATATCCTTGTGTAGCCGGAGGCTGTTATAGATCGGGGAAACTTCTTTTCCGGAAGGCATGGTTGTTTCGGAAGTAAACAGGAAGCAATACACTTCATTTTCATCCCCTGCCGCACCCAGGGTGATCCGGTCCGTAGAAAACCCGTGATAATTGATATGACCAGCGCCTATGGCCAACTCCATGTGCTTTTTCGAAACATCTATGGTTCCCTTGATCCGGACGGTGTCCAGCCGTCTGAGATCAGGAAAGATTCCAGAGGTCAGTGAGATCGGATCAGATACCTGGATGCCAAGTTTGATCAGCTGGTCCTGGTACAGATCCAGCGTATCCGGCCTCTGGAGATCAAAATGATAGTCCAGGTAAGAGGTGATGATCTTCGGGACGTCCATGATCCGGTATTTCCCTTCAACGTACGCATTCAGGATGTTTGACTCTACTTCCAGCCGCCTGGTGTCTTCGTTTTTATTTGCCGAGAGGACGATCTGCGGTGCATAGAATGTGCTGTCCGGGTGGGAAACCCGGAGTTCCTCGACGGTGATTTCCCCGACCATTTCATCCAGATCCAGCCCGATCATGTTGGCATTTATCTTTCCGCTGAGCGCATAGGGGTAGGGGATCAGGTTCAGCTCTGCAGGCACGAAGGTGTCCAGCTGCATATCAAAGATAAAGTCCGGCTGCTCACCGTTCAGGTCCAGCAAACCGTCTGCCAGAAAGGTGAAGTTCGGGTCGGAAAGCTGTGCCCTTCCGATAAATTTCTTTCCGATCAGGCGGCCGTCAACAAATAAGTCGGCATACTGGTAATTCCTGAAATAGAATGACCTGATCTCGCCGCGGAGGTAGGCATTGATCTCCTCGGCAGTGAGACCTGATCCGGATACATGCAGGTCGATGCTGACAGTCTCAAGGTCGGGATTATCGAAAATATAGCCGAGGTCAAATGAATCGAGCCGGATATCCCCGGAATACTCAGCCGTTTTGTAATCATCCCCAAAGTTCATGGCCAGGTTTGTAACTGCTTTTCCGTGGCTGGAAACCAGGGATCCCGCGACATCGAAGTTGTGCAGGTCGCCTGCGAAAACACCGTTGAATCCGAATGCACCCAGCCGTTTAAGCGGCTCGGGGAGGGGCTTGCCGGTGAACCCTTCGAGTTCTTCAGCACGTGTGGAAAGCCTTTCGATGTCAAGGTTGAAGCCGAGGTTTTCCGGATTCTCCAGGTTTGTGAGCCAGATGTCGCCATTGAAAGCCGTGGTCCCATTTGTCTGGATGGTGAGTTGCCTGCTCCTGGCTTCTTTCAGTGATCCGTTGAATTTTCCATTCAGTGAAACCTCACCCCAGTCCTTCATGCCCGGGGGAAGTGTAAGCAGCGGCAATAATTTTTCAAGTCCCGCATAGGAGGTCCTGAGGGAGCGGATCGTCGCCTGGTAACTGAGCCGGCTGGTTTCGGGCAGGCCGGTAATGCGCCCGGTCAGGCGCGTGGAAAAATGGTTTCCGATCCGGATCCCCAGATTCGGGGTGTACAAATTGCCAATTGTCCCGCTGATCCTGCCATTCAATTCAATGGACTGGTCAGCCTCCACATCGAGGCCCCAGGATTTCCACTGCGGAAGGAGGTAATTCAGGTCCTCATAATGGACCCAGGAAAGATCCATACCCACATCCAGCAATACGGAATCCATGAATGAGGAAAGGTTGGAAAACGTGCCATAGGTGAGGAGGGCCGAGCCGTGCAGCAGGCTTTTCCGGGTTTCCAGTTTGAATGAATCCGCAAGCATTTCACGGTCCGTCATCCGGAAATCCGTGGTCAGGTTCTCAATCGAAAATCCACTGGCATCCGACACGGACAGTTCACTGATCCGTCCACCGATCAGAGTGTCCCGCCAGGCAATGTCACGCAGGAAGAAATGGATGTCCCGCAGGTCCATGTGCGCAGGATCGAATTGCCCCGCAACAGGGTCTGTAGCAGCATCCAGGTAGGAAAAGTCAAAATTTGTGACGTGGAGTTCATCTGCGGAAATGTCCCAGCCGATATCGGGAAATCCAAAACCGGTCGTATCCATCTTTGCGGGATCTTCAGGCTGGCTGACTACCCCGATATCCAGGTGTGCAGCATCCAGGGAGAGTTCGGACAGTACGAGCTTTTTGGCCGACAGGTCGAATTTCCTGAAAGCCAGGTCTCCTGAACCGACTGCTGTGGAGATTTCTGTGCCTGCCTGGCCGTCAAGGTAATGAAATGCAATGTCATCGAGGATGAGGTGGTTCAGCCCGAATGTCCATGGTTTCCCCGGTTCCTCCTTCGGACCGGAAAGGGTATCGGCACCCGAAAATGCATCGACCAGGAATTGATAATTCATCACCGAATCCTGTCCGTGCGTATGCAGGTCTACACGGGCTTCTGAAAGGAAGATGGATTCTACCCGGATCTGTTTTCGAAACAGCCTGAACAAGGCAATATCAATATCCAGTTCGCCGATACAGGCAAGCGTGTCTCCGGCCTTGTCTTCCACCAGCAAACCTTGTACAGATGCGCTGGAAAAAAAGTTGATGCGCACATTGTCGATATGCACTTTCGTATCCAGCTTTGATTCCAGGAATCCCATTGCCCTTTGGGTGACCCAGTTCTGCACACTCGGCAACTGGAGCATGGCCCAGAGCAGGAGGAGCAATAGCAGGATTCCCGCCACCAGGCGCAAAAAACCTCTGAATACACTATTTACCCTGCTGTTTCCCATCAATAATTAGAACGAAAAAGGATCCGATAACGGTCACAAACTTAACGACATAATATCCATAAATAATTGCACAGCACAAAGTCGGCAGGCTCCGGGGGAGAAATTTCGTATTAAGATTTTTATTAATCTGTTGAATGTGTAACTTTAGGTGTGGTTTTTGATGGAAAAAAACGAAAAGCCGGCAATTCTCTGAATATAAATCATATTTTTGCCGGCGGTTTATTTCACATTTTAGAGCAAATTTATCCCGCTGTATGCGCTTCGCTTACTTCCTGATCATTTCCTTGTGTACACTTGCAGTTCAGGCCCAAAACGGCGCTGATTCCAGGCCGGTGGCCCGGGATCACAGCGTGTATTCAAAGATTGAGATCGATCTTACAGACAAGTCGGTGAGCGAACTGGCCAGCGCAGGAGTGGATATCACACACGGTAAATACATCCGGAACACCTCCTTCACCGCAGTTTTCCCGGAAAATGAAATCGCCCAGCTGGAGCAACTCGGATTTTCGTACAGGGTGCTGATCCCGGATATGCAGTCGCATTACCTGAACCGGAACAAGTCACGTGGTTCGGAATGCCAGGTGGATCCCTGTTTCCAGCACACCTACACATACGCGAGGCCCCAAAATTTCGAGCTGGGGTCGATGGGTGGTTTCTTCACGTATGACCAGATGCTGGACCACCTCGATGCCATGAGTTTCACGTATCCGAACCTCATCACGGTCAGAAGGCCGATCGGCGATTTTAAGACACACGAAGGAAGGGATATTTTCTGGATCAAGATTTCCGATAACCCGGAAAGTGATGAAGGAGAACCCGAGGTATTATACACGGCCCTGCACCACGCCCGCGAACCGATGAGCCTGACCCAGATGGTGTATTTCATGTGGTATCTGCTCGAGCAGTATGCGACAAACCCGGAAGTGCAGAGCATTATTGATGAGACGGAACTGTATTTCGTGCCCTGTATCAATCCGGACGGGTATATCCTGAACAACCAGATGTTTCCGGATGGCGGGGGCATGTGGCGCAAGAATGCACGTGACAATGACGGCAACGGGATCCTGGATATTGATCATGACGGGGTGGATATCAACCGGAATTATGGCCATAACTGGGCGCATGACAATGAAGGGTCCTCTTCGAATGAAAACTCGGATACCTACAGGGGACCGGCCGCATTTTCCGAGCCGGAAACGCAGGCCATGAAGTTTTTCTGCGAGGAACATGATTTCAAGCTTGCCCTCAACTATCATTCCTACGGGAATGTGTTGCTGTACCCCTTTGGATATGATATCAATACCCAGCCGGAAGACCAGGAAGTCTTTGAGAATTTCGGCAAACTCCTGGTCAGGGAAAATGATTACCTGACCGGAACATCCTTTACTGCGCTGGATTACCTCACAAACGGGGATGCAAATGACTGGATGTACGGCGAAGATCAATCGAAAAACGCCATCCTCACATTTACACCTGAGGTTGGCTCATCTTGTGATGACTTTTATCCGGATATCGACAACATTATTCCGCTTTGTGAACAAACGCTGGGCATGAACCTCCAGCTGACAAAGCTCGTCCATGGGTACGGTTTTGTCGAGGAGGTGCAGTCACAAGTCGTGGAAAACAAGGCCGGCCAGCTGGAATTCGTGGTTAGCAATTACAGCACGGATCCGAAACAATTCATGGTCAATGTAGAACCACTTTCGGATGTGATCCTGTCCGTCAACCTAGATAACAAGGTTATCGACCTCGATCTGTTTGAAAGCCAGGTGCTTCATTTTGAATATTCCCTCATGCCGGATATCCGTCCCGGGGACGAGGTTGCATTCCTGATTGTTTCCACAAATGGCAGAACGACAGAGTATGATACGATCCGCCAGGTCTACGCACCGGAAGAGCTGGTGATCCTGAAGGACGGTAACGACCTCACAGGATGGACCCAATCCGGCAACACGCCCTGGGGACTGACGGATGATGGATACGCTGGCGAGTCTGGATATACCGACAGCCCGGACGGCAACTACGGGAAGAACCTGGACAAACCCCTGATGCTTACGGAAGAGATCGACCTTGCAGAGGCGACAGGTGCATTTGTGGAATTTTGGGCTAAATGGGAGATCGAGGATTTCTTCGACTACCTGGTCTTCCAGATTTCCGCAGACGGAGGTCCGTGGGAAAGCCTTTGTGGTACGCATACCAATCCCGGATCGATCTTTCAGGATGAAAATATACCAGTATATGATGACCTCCAGGAGGAGTGGGTGCGCGAATCCATTTCACTGGAACCATACCTGGGCCAGCAGATCAGGTTGCGCTTTGTCCTGCATACGGATGGGTTCAATGAGCTTGACGGCTTTTATTTTGATGAGTTCAAGGTCACGGTGATCAGCGAGTTGAGCGTTTCTACCGGTCCGGAACTTGCGGAAGGGACGCTGATGGAAGCAGCACAGCCCAATCCGGCTTCTGATGGATTCGCTGTGTTCGTGACCCTGCCACCAACCCACCGGGAAGCGGATATCGTCCTGATGGATATGCTCGGAAAACCGGTGCGCGCACAGTCTGTCAGAAGCGGAGCGGCTCGCCAGGAAATCAGCTTTGATACGCGCGGACTTGCCCCGGGCATGTATCTCTATACACTCCAGATTGACGGGCAGTTTTACCAGACCCAGAGGATCCTGATCCAGTAGCATCTGTACCCGTCACCCGATTTGATTATTCCTATTTTTGAGCATGGACAACATGCTTTCCAAACCAGTATAACCAATTGTGATGAATACCGATTTCTTAAAGAAACTCAAACTGAAAAAGCTCAACCCGGGGACTTTTACCGGAAGGGCGTTTACTGACTCAAAAGAGTATATCGAATCCTTTACGCCGGTCGATGGATCTCTTGTGGGCTCAGTGAGTACGACAACCAAAAAGGAATATGACCAGCTGATCAGGACGGCCCAAAAGGCTTTCGTGCAGTGGCGTGCCATGCCGGCGCCGAAGCGCGGAGAGATCGTCCGCCAGTATGGTGATGTGCTCCGAAAGTACAAGGAACCCCTTGGCAAGCTCGTGTCGCTGGAAATGGGCAAAAGCCTCCAGGAGGGGTACGGGGAGGTCCAGGAAATGATCGACATCTGCGATTTTGCTGTCGGGCTTTCGAGGCAGCTGTATGGGCTGACGATGCATTCTGAACGGCCCGATCACCGGATGTACGAGCAATGGCACCCGCTTGGCATTGTCGGGATCATCTCGGCATTCAATTTTCCGGTGGCTGTCTGGGCATGGAATGCCATGATCGCCCTCGTCTGCGGTGATGTCGTTGTGTGGAAACCTTCAGAAAAGGCCCCGCTCTGTGGTGTCGCCTGCATGCACCTTTTCAAACAGGTCCTGGCAGACAATGATGTGCCGGAAGGGGTTGTCAGCCTTGTGAATGGCGACTATGTCGTCGGGGAGTATATGACCACAGACCCGCGTGTAGCCCTTGTTTCCGCAACTGGCAGTATCCGGATGGGGCGCATTGTCGGGGCCCGCGTGGCTGAAAGGCTGGGCAGGTCACTGCTGGAACTGGGTGGCAACAATGCCATCATTGTCACTCCGAATGCGGACATGAAACTCGTCCTGACCGGGGCCGTATTTGGTGCCGTGGGCACCGCAGGACAACGATGCACCTCGACCCGCAGGCTGATCGTGCATGAAAGCATCTATGACAATGTAAAACAGCGGTTGGCAAAAGCGTACAGCCAGATCAAAATTGGTGACCCCCTGGACCCGAAAAACCACATGGGGCCATTGATCGACACGGATGCCGTGCAGCATTATCTCAATGCCATCGAGGCCGTAAAGGAACAGGGCGGTTCATTCCTCGTGGAGGGCGGTGTCCTCACCGGGAAGAAATACCAAAGCGGGTGCTATGTGAAACCATGCATTGCGGAGGTGAAAAACAGCTTCCCGATCGTGCAGCACGAGACCTTTGCCCCGATCTTGTACCTGATCAAGTACCGGACGCTGAACCAGGCGATCCAGATGCAGAATAATGTCCCCCAGGGGCTTTCGTCTGCAATCATGACAGACAGCCTGAAGGAGGCTGAAGAATTCCTTTCCTACAAGGGTAGCGATTGCGGGATTGCAAATGTGAATATCGGCACGAGCGGAGCCGAGATCGGTGGTGCCTTCGGAGGGGAAAAGGAAACGGGAGGCGGCCGCGAGAGCGGTTCTGACGCCTGGAAGGCCTACATGCGCCGGCAGACCAACACGATCAACTGGAGCCGTGAAGTGCCGCTGGCCCAGGGGATCAAGTTCAACATATAACCCGGATTATGCATAAACTGGATATAAAGAAAAAATCATGAATTCAATCGATCAGTCTTCCAGGATATCGAATCGAGCCGCCATCCGCCCTTCGGGCCGACGATTTTCAAAATGCATTTCCTTTTTGATCTCAAAAGAGTGATTGAATTGAATATTTCTGATTCTCAAATATGAGTACCAGCACATTTTAAAAATGTCGGGGTTAACCCTTGAGTATGTGCCTGTTTATGAAAAGTCTACACGTTATTCTTTTAAGCTGTTTTAAGAAATTTGTGCGTAAGTCGGGATAACATTCTTGCCACAGGCGCCTTCGGGCGCCTTTTTTATCTGCTTTCCATATGTTTTAATGGATTGTTATCTTGCTGCATGGACCATTTGGAAAAGGATGAACAGGAGATGAAGACGGATCCTGGCTTTGGGACAAAATCACTGTCCAGGGCCCGGATACTCACGCCATCGGGTAATTATAATGTTGTCCGGAAGGGAATGCGGTATTACGATGCCTATCTGTTCCTGGTCCGTGTTACCTGGTTGAAATTCCTGCTGATCCTGTTTATCGGGTTCCTTGCATTCAACAGCATATTTGCTGTCCTGTATACCCTTGTTGGGGTGGATCAGCTGCACGGAATTCAGCGCGTATCTTTTGGCAGGGACTTTTTGCATGCCCTGTATTTTTCCATCCAGACCTTTACGACTGTTGGCTACGGAGCCATGCACCCGACAGGCACAGGCGCAAACCTGATCTCCATCGTCAATGCATTTACCGGGCTGATGGGCTTCGCCCTGGCGACCGGCTTGCTTTTTGCCCGGTTCTCAAGACCCGGCCATTCCGTCCTCTTTAGCGACCTCGGTATCATCGCCCCGTGGGGAAAGAACAAAACAGCGTTCATGTTCCGCATCGCAAACCTCCATAACAACAAGGTCATCGACGTGGAAGCTGACGTGCTGGGTACATGGCTCGAAAAGGTCCAGGGAAAGCTCGCGCGCAGGTTTGCCCGACTCGACCTGACGGTTGACAAGATCACGATGTTCCCCGTCAACTGGACAATCGTGCATGTCATCGAGGAAGGGTCGCCGATGTACCGCAAATCACCCGGTGAACTTGATCAAATCGGGTTCGAGATCATCGCCCATATCAAGGGCTATGATGAAACCTATGCCCAGATGATCCATGCCAGCCATTCCTATAAAAGTGCGGATCTCAAGTGGGGAAAAAAATTCAGCCTCATGTATGAAGGGCATCAGGATGCGGTCGAACTCTACCTGGACCAGATCAATGATGTGGTGGATGCGCCGCTCAAAACTTAACCCGCTTTTTTTCAGTTCCCGGGCAGCATTTTCAGGTCATCCTGTGTCATAGAAAATAAACAAGTGACACAATGACACGGTATCTGACCTTTTCGATTATTGGCTTTTTCCTACTGTTATGCTTGTCCTGCGGTAAGGATGTGGATATCTTCGAGCCGGACCCTGACCCAATGCCCCAGGAGCCGGAGCTGGTGACTGCTTCGGTCCTGGGCCAGGTATTTGATGAAGGCGGAAACCCCGTTGCAGATGCGATCGTAAATCTTGGGGGGGATCTCATTTTCACGAATGAAGAAGGGGTCTTCTACCGGAAGGATCTCGTGATGCCCGAAGATGCCTATCTGACAGTGGAAAAGGACGGGTATTTTTCAGGATCCCGGCGATTTTATCCGGTTGAAGGGAAGACTGT
>JARQTN010000217.1 GCA_029976695.1 Lewinellaceae bacterium | reverse complement strand
ATCCTGTTTATCACACCCATCATAGTTCAAGACAATGGGCTTGTATTGCTGGGCTAAAGCCCAAAATCTTGTTTTTGACTCCTGCCCGTCGGTTAAAACCGACGGCAATCAATTTTTTCTCCAGGCGATATGACGAATATCGATAAATTTAGTGCATGCCTCAGGTATGCTATATCCCTGAACTCTAGCGCAAATACAAACAGCCAACTGACTGATAGGAGTAAAGAGTCGTTCGGTATATACCTCCAAGTTACTTCTGTGCCCGGAAAATCAGGAAAACAGCCAGGATCCCGAAGATCACATTCGGCGACCACATGGCAATGGCGGCAGACAGGTCCAGGTTGGTCGCAAAGGTGATGGCAAATTTGGAAATGAGGATGAACATGAAGCCGATCAGCACACCCATGGCCAGGTGCAGGCCCATGCCTCCCCGTACATTGCGCGATGAAATGGCACAGCCGATGAGTGAAAGGATGATGATGGTCACCGGCTCGGCGGATCGCCGGTGCAGTTCCGCGATGAACGACTTTGCCGTATCCAGGCCCTTGCTTTGTTCGTAGTCGATGAATTCCACCATCTCCTGCGTCGTCATCATTTCCCGCTCGTTGGTGTACCGGATGAAGTCCCTCGGGTAAAGTTGTAGAGTCGTGTCAATGGTCTTCCCACGCCCGAGGATGAGTTCCTCTTCCTCACCATCAAATTTGCGGATCTCGTAATTGCGGAGCTGCCAGTGGTTCGGCGGGCCCATCCATTTGAGCTGGCCGGCCCGGAGCATGTAGACCAGCTGGTTGCCTTCGAACTTCTCCAGGCGGAAGATCGTGCCGCTGGTGTCCGCCTTGCGGAAAGAACGAAGGAAGATCTTGGTATCCGGCCCGATGAACAGGTGGATATTCTCGGAGCGCACGCGCTCGTTGGAGTAGACGTATTTGTTCTCGAAGGTTTTCATGGTCTTGTTGCCCTCCGGGATGAGGTAGTGGTTGGCAAACAGCAGGATCACGGCAAGGATGACGGAGGAAATGACATATGGGCGCAGCAGCCTGAGGTAGGAAGTGCCTGAAGCCAGGGCAGCCGTGATCTCCGAATTCTTCGCCATCCGCGAGGTGAAAAAGATGACCGTGATAAGGGAAAAAAGCGGCCAGAGCAGCCCGTTGATCCACGGGATGAACGGGAGGTAATACTCCATGATGATCTGCTTCGTCGTGAGCGGCTTGGTGATAAACACCTGGATGCGCTCACTGAAATCGACGACAAGGGCAATGATGGTGAACATCAGTGTCGAGAAGAAAAAAGTACTCATGTACTTCTTGATAATGTACTTGTCGATGATCTTGAGCATACCTGGAAAACGCCCGGGTTCAGTGTTCAGCTGTCAAACGATGGCAAAAGTAGTCAAATTGTCCGCAGTCCCCGCTTCCGGTATCTGTGTGCAAACTCAGATCCGCCGTGAGACGACCTCCACCATGCTGTTCTTCCATGCACTGAATGTGCCTGCCTTGATCTGCTCCCGAGCCTCTCTCACGAGCCAAAGGAAAAAGGAGAGGTTTTGCAGGCTGGCGATCTGGGCGCCCAAAATCTCCTTGCTGTGGATGAGGTGGCGCAGGTAGGCCTTTGTATGGTGGCGTGATGACGGGCTCGGGCTTTCCGGGTCGATGGGGGAGAAATCGTCCTTCCATTTCAGGTTGCGGATGTTGATGATCCCCTGGCTTGTGTATAAAAGCCCGTGCCGTGCATTACGGGTGGGCAGTACGCAGTCGAACATGTCCACGCCCAGGGCAATGCACTCGAGCAGGTTTTCCGGTGTGCCGACGCCCATCAGGTAGCGCGGTCGGTCCTTCGGCAGGATGCCGCAGACAACGTCCGTCATTTCGTACATCATTTCATGCGGCTCCCCGACGGAAAGCCCGCCGATGGCGTTGATGTCTGCCCCGGTTTTGGCAATGTATTCTGCTGATTCTTTCCGCAGGTCACGGTACACGCTGCCCTGGACGATGGGCGCCAGGGTCTGCCGGTACCCGTACAGGCCCTCCGCTTTTCCGAAGTGGACCTGGCAACGGTCGAGCCAGCGGTGCGTCATATGCATGGATGTTTTCGCATAATCGTAATCGCAAGGATAGGGCGTGCATTCGTCGAAGGCCATGATGATGTCGGCACCGATCTCCCGCTGGATGTCCATGACGGACTCCGGGGTGAAAAAGTGCCTCGACCCGTCGATGTGCGACTGGAAGCTGACGCCCTCCTCGGTGATCTTCCGGCGGTGGCTTAGAGAGTACACCTGGTATCCTCCGCTGTCCGTCAGGATGGGCCTGTCCCAGTGGATAAACTTATGCAGCCCCCCTGCCTGCTGCAGGATGTCCGTGCCTGGCCTGAGGTAGAGGTGATAGGTATTGCCCAGGATGATCTGTGCGCCGATTGGAGATTTAAGCTCATGCTGGTGGATGGCCTTGACGGTTCCGGCGGTCCCCACAGGCATGAAAATGGGGGTCTGGATCTCCCCATGGTCCGTCCGGAGTACGCCAGCGCGGGCTGAGGTTCCCGCATCAGAATGTTCGATGTTGAATTGCATCGCGCAAAGGTAATGATTGCGAAATGACAGTTTGTTTTCCGGTCCGGTTTCCGCCTCTGTCAGTCCTTTCGTACCGCATGGATCTCGTCAAAGAAAATATCCTCGTTCGGAACGTCGAATTGCAGCTCCACAGGTTTTCCGTTGTTGTCCGTCAGGAACTGCACCGTCCCGAAACCGAACCAGGCATGCACCTCGTCCCACTCGATCGCATAGGTGTTGTAATGCCAGTGGGTCAACGTGGCATTGAGATCCGGGGCATGCGTGAAGATAAGCCGCAGTTTGCCCGATTCCTCCCTGACCTCGATCTCCCCGTACATCGGGTCCGCATATGTGCCTGTGAATGCTGATGCAGGGCAGCAGGGACTCGTGTCTTCCTTCCGGGCCTCCATGATCTTTTCGATCCGGGCATCCCTGTTTTTCTCGTTGCGCTCTGAAAAGCCCTTGTATTGCCGGTGCCAGTCAATAGCCTCGAGTCCCAGAATGTGATCTATTAGCTGGTAGGACAACGGCGTGGCGATGCCTGTCATCCCGTTGGTCAGGATGACGATGCCCAGGTTTTCCGAAGGGACCATCACGACCCTGGAATACATCCCGTCATAACCCCCGCCGTGGCTGACGATCTTGCGGCCCGCATAGTCGGCGATGCCCCATCCCAGTCCGTACCCGTTGAAATTCCGGTCCCTGAAGACGCGCGATGCGCCGTCAGAAACAGTGCGCACATTGTGCAGGGTCCACATGTTGATCTGGGACTGCCTCGAAAAGAGCGTATCCGTGCCGTGGATACCCTGGTTCAGCTGCATGCCCAGCCATTTCAGCATGTCGTCCGTGCAGGAGATGATGCCGCCGGCAGCCCCCATGTTGTCCCAGTTGACCCATGGGATGGCCACGTGTTGACCATCGACGGGCTTGTGCGGGGTGGCGACATTGGTCATTGCAGGCAGTTTGTTTGTGGAAGTGACGGTCTGGGACATCCCCAGCGGGTCAAAGACTTTTTTCTCCAGGTACTGGTCCCACGCTTTTCCGGTGACAGCCCGGATCACTTCCCCGGCAGTGATGAACATCAGGTTCGAGTACCCGTAGCCGGCCCTGAAATCATAGGCCTGTGGGACATATTTGATGCGTTTGACCACCTCGCTGGCGGGCAGTTCGCTTTTATACCAGATCACGTCGCCGCTGTATGTACCCAGGCCAGCGCGGTGGCAGAGCAGGTCCTCGATCATGACCATCTCTGAAACACACGGGTCATACATGGCGAAACCGGGCAGGTACTGCTGCACCGGGTCGGACCAACCGAGTTTCCCGTCTTCGATAAGCATGGCAACAGCAGCGGAGAGGAATGCTTTCGTGTTTGAGGCAATGGCATATTTCGTATTCCCGTCCGGCACTTTGTCTGTCCCGGCCTCCATGGTGCCTGCGCCATCTGAATAAAGGACGCTCCCGTCATGGATGATCCCGACCGAAATGCCGGGGACATCCCACAGTTCAACGGCATCGTTGATCATTTGCTCAATGGATGGTGATGCAGCCTGGGCCGTGAGGAACTGCATATGTGGGTGCAGGCTGGATAACAGGAAAAACAGGCAAAGCGAACGGAGTAAAGAAGCCATGGCTAAAAATTTTCTAAAAAAATGGTCATGCAATGGTCACGTTCGGATCATTTTGGACATAAACAAGTAAATCCAAGATAAAAAGGGAAAATCAAAAAATAGAGGATACCCTGTTGTCTTTATTTACATGACCCCGTTTTTTAGCCAGTTGGTTGATCCGGGCCGCCATTCAGGTGCCCGGACTTTTTTTATTCCCTGAACCGCAGCTGGTAGAATTTCTCCAAAGGGTCATATGCCACGTCCCGGTAGAGGACGATCGCATGGGCCGTGGCCTTTCCTTCCGCGTAAAGGGAGATCAGCGTGCCGAACGGCATGTCCGAATAGGATCTCTTTGGGATAAAGTACTGGCACATCCCCCAGTCCGCATTGAACCGCTCGCGCAGTGTTTCTTCATCGAGGATCAGCGCCCGGATGTCAGAGTTTTCATCATTCACTGCGATATGCTGCATCAGGCGCATGATCTCGACATGGGGCACCTTGTCGAGGGCTTCGTCTGCATAGGGCCGCAGCGCATACCGGACCTCAAGTTCAGCGTCTTCATTGACGATGACGAGGTCATAAGGCATATAGCTGTCCTGCTGTTTCGGTGATACGTGATACCATTCCTCAAGCGGCTTGTAATAGTCGAGGTGGCATGCTGCCAGTTTTTCCGTAAACCCGTACGTATAGATTATGGTCTTTTGACTGATCAGACCGGACCATGCCAGCAGCTGGAGGAAAATCAGGGCAGGTACTGCGATCATCTTGTTCATCATATAAAGAAAATACGTTATATTTGGTACAGGTTGCAGGGCATTTGCCCTCCTGCAAAATAAGTAAACTACGGTCACATGAATCGGCTTATCTCTATCCTGATCACGCTTTTTGTCATTTTCCTGATCTATATCTGGATCAACAGTGTCATGTCCAAAAAGTCGGCTGAAAATGATACATCCGTTGCTGCCAAAACAGAACAGGCAGAAAATCGGTCAGGCAATGCGGGTGATCAAACAATGAAGTTGAGTAACTACGATGAAAAGAAAGGCAGTCAAAGCCAGGAAGCGGAATCGCCTGCTGAAGATAACCCGCCCCCTGTAAAGGTTCCTGTCAACCGGAAGCCGCAGAGGAAGGAGCAGGTTGCTGAGCCACCACAACAAAAACCCGCCCCGCCAAAGAAAGTGGCCAATGCGGCCAACATGCACCTTGTGATTGCCGGTAATTTCATGAAAAGGGAAAATGCTGAAACCCGCCTGAACGAGCTCCTCAACAACGGCTATCCCGACTCGGAGATCGTGAATTTTGACCTTTCGGAGTATTATACAGTGATCGCCGGGCGGTATGATGATGTCATCGAAGCACGGCGGATCGCCAAAAAGGTGCACGACTACATGAATATCGACGCCTATGTGCGTGTCGGTAAAAACTGACCTATGTGCGGCAGATCATCCCTGACGAAAACTGAAAAGGAAATTGAAGAGCGGTTCAATGCCACCTTTTATTCCGAGGACCTGGAACGATACAACCCGATCCCGAATTTCAATGTCGCCCCAACCCACATGCACCCGGTCCTTCCGAACAACGATGTGGAACACCTGCATTTGTTCAAATGGGGACTGATCCCGTTCTGGGCCAAGGATCCGAAGATCGGTTCACGCATGATCAATGCCCGTGTCGAAACAGTTGCGGAAAAGAGTTCCTATAAAAACCCGCTGAAGACAAAGCGGTGCCTTGTGCCATTTGACGGGTACTACGAATGGAAAAAGACGCCGGAAGGCAAGGTGCCCTACAGGATCATCACGACAAATACAGAGATCTTTTCTGTGGCCGGGCTCTGGGAAAAATGGAAATCTCCGGAAGGGGAAGAGGTGTATTCCTTTACCATCCTGACGCAGCCGGCAAGTGAAAAGATCGCGCACATCCACGACAGGATGCCCGGTCTGCTCCTGCCCGAGCAAGAACGCTCTTGGCTGGACATGGACCTGCCGATCCACGATGTCCTCGAGCTGGTCAAACCTTACCCTGGTGAATATCTGGATTATTATCGTGTCAGCAAACGCGTCAACCGTGTTTCGGAGAATGACCCGGACATCATCAGGCCCGTGCCTGAAGACGGCACGCCCGGCAATCTGTTTGACTGATCCCTGATCCTAAAACTTGAACCCTTTCAGCATGGCGTTCCAGTAAAGGAAGGGTAATCCGTATCGTTTCAGGATCCACATCGGCCAGCTGGCATGGCCCAGGTTGAAAAACCTGGACAGCAGCGGATCCGAAGCCCGCACATTGCCGTATTTGAATTCGGCTAACAGCATCTTGTTGTGCGAGACCACCAGAGGACAAGATGAGTATCCATTATATCCTTCATAATCAGCCGCTTTGCCATCCATGACCTTCAGCAGGTTTTCGACCACGGTAGGTGCCTGTTTGCGGATCGCCGCACCCGTCCTTGCCGTTGGCAGGTCTGTGACGTCGCCGGCACCGAATACATTGTCGTAGAACCTGCTCTGCAGGGTATGGTCGTCGACAGCCATGAATCCCTTGTTCGGGCCTTCCTGGTTGGCCAGTTTGGTTTTCTTGAACCACGCCCCCGGTGATTGCGGCGGGGCAAGATGCATCATGTCAAATTTGATGACATAATGTGTCCCCTCCTTCAATTCATTGATGTGGTTGTTTTCTTCCTCCACCACATACTGCTGCCCGTCTTCCCAAACATACCCGATACAACCGGCGGCATTCCGCTCGTCATTGACCACGTAGTCGGTCCGATTGTCCGGCAGCGGAAGACGCACATAATGCGCTTCCTTTTTCTCCCCGTCAATCTTGACAAGCTTGTACCCGTAACGCTGCGGGATATTGTATACTTCATTGACATACCTCTTGAGCTCCGTCTTGAAGGGTTCCGTGCCGAAAATGACGGTGCCGGGCGTAGCGAAAACGACTTGCGTGTCCTTTTCCCGGTTGTTCCGGCGGAGGTAATCTGCAGTCAGGTACATGATTTTCTGAGGTGCACCCGGGCACTTGATGGGGGCTGCCGGCTGTGTGAACAACCCGACACCGCTTTTGAAGTTCTGCATTACCTCCCAGGTGTACTTGGGATCCACATAGTTTGAGCACACCCCGTTTTTACCCATGGTTTCCTTCAGCCCCTCGATGGCATCCAGGTCATTTTTGATGCCGATCGTGACAACCAGGTACTCATACCCGATCTGGTCGCCATTCTTCAGGGTGACCAGGTTCTCATCCGGGTCGATGGATGCTACGTATTCCTTGATCCATTTCGCTTTTTTGGGCATCACCTTTTTCTCGGGCTTGAGGGTAGCCGACATTTTCATCAGCCCGGCCCCGACAAGCGTCCAGGCAGGTTGATAGGCATGCGTTTCCGAAGGTTCTATGATCGCTACGTCCAGGTTTTTTCGAGTTCTCAGGAGCTGGGCGGCAATCATGATCCCGCCTGTCCCTCCTCCAAGGACAACAATCTGGTGTTTCGATTTCATTCTATTCAAATTTTGCGGCAAAATATAAGATTTCAAATTTCCGGATTATCGCCGGCACGGAGGGTGATGAAGATCACACCCGGTAATGCGTTTCGTTTATAATTTAGCTATCGAAAGTAAGGATATTTGATTTGTACATATGCAAAACGTTGTGATGTGCGTGTAAAATGTGGGGATTCTGATCGTCAAGGTTAAGAAAATATGGGCATTTGTTAAAATATTTTCAGTCCGTGGTTCGTGTAAATTGAATATTAACTATATCTTTGAAAAAGATCATGACGCAGTAAACTAAAGATGTATTATTTGCGTTATGATTTCAGAATCAACTTAAAAAGACAAAGATTTATTTTGGGTGTTATGTATGTTTTCCCCTTGGGATCCCATCCTGAGGGGATTTTTTTTGCCCTTCCCCAAACCACGGAATTTGGTGCTATCTTGCAGTAAATTCGTGAAAATGCGTAACCTGATCCTGTTCCTTTTCCTGTTTCTCCTTTTTGGATGCAAAGGCCCCCAATCTGCATTCGGACCCGAAAGCGGTACAGCCTCAAAAGTGGCGGCTGATGAAAAAGGCATGCTTGCCATCGACGACCTGTTCTCGGGCAAATTCCGGATGGCTTCGTTCGGCGGGATCAAATGGCGGAAAGACGGCCGGCATTTTACAATGGTCAACCATGGCCCGAACGGGACAGGGATCATTTCCTTCGACGCGGCGGATCCCAAACCTGAAGGCCTCGTCACACCTGATCAGGTCAGGCCCGATGGATGGAAATCGCCGATCGCCATAGAAGATTATCAATGGAGCCCGGATGAATCCATGATGCTGCTGTATACCAATTCAAAACGCGTCTGGCGCCAGAATACCCGGGGTGATTACTGGTTTCTCGACCTGGATACAGGAGAGCTGAAGCAAATCGGGCGTACGCTTCCGCCCTCTTCCCTCATGTTTGCAAAGTTCTCGCCAGATGCCCGTTTTGTCGCCTATGTCTCCGGGCATAATCTCTACCTGGAGTCCCTGGAAACGGATGAGATTTTCCAGCTGACCCATGACGGTTCCGAGGACATCATCTACGGCACATTTGACTGGGCGTACGAAGAGGAGCTGTTTTGCAAGGATGGCTTCCGGTGGTCCCCGGACGGCAAGCAGATCGCGTTCTGGCGCGTGGATGCCAGCGATATCGGTGACTACCTGATGATCAACACGACGGACTCGATCTACCCGTTCACCATCCCGGTTGAATACCCGAAGGCAGGCCATGATCCGAGCGAGGCCCGGATCGGTGTGATCGACCTGCAGGCACTCAGGACCACCTGGATGGATATCCCCGGTAATCCGAGGCAGCATTACCTGCCCAGGCTCCAGTGGACAAGGCCGGACCAGATCATCGTGCAGCAACTGAACAGGAAGCAGAACCAGCTGACCCTCTGGTCCTGTGATCCCGCGACGGGAGAAGCCAAGCCGCTGTACAAGGAGTCGGACCCGGCATGGGTGGACCTGGTCCATATGGACATCACATCCCCATGGGAGATGCTGGATATGCCCGTGTACGACAATGCGCTGTACCGCCTGACGGACAAGAATGGCTGGAGGCATTTATACAGGATCCCGCTGAACGGGACACCTGCAGAAAACATTACGAACTGGCCCCATGACCTTGCGAGATATTACGCCCTCGGGCTCCCGGATGGAACAGGTTATGTCAATGCCTCCCCGGACAATGCTATGCAAAGATACCTGTACCAGGTGTCCATGGATGGGTCATTTGCCACGCGCCGCATAACCCCGGGCCAGTTTCAGGGTGTAAATGAATATGACATTTCACCCACGGGTGCCTACGCGCTGCATACCTACAGCAGTGCGACAATGCCTCCGTCTGTCCACCTGGTTTCGCTGCCGGACCATGAGGTCATCAAGGTATTTGCCGAGAATAAAACATACCTGGAAAAATTGCAGAAAGAGGTAAAAATGCCTGAAGTCGAATTTTTTACAGTGACGACTCCTGATGGCATTGAGCTTGACGGCCGCATGATGAAACCGTGGAACTTCGATCCCTCAAAAAAATATCCGGTCATTTTCAACCTGTACGGCGAGCCGGCCGGGCAGACAGCGGTGGACCAGTGGTCGTCTTTCCTCTGGCCGGTGATCATGACGCAAAAAGGTTTTGTGTACATGACCCTGGACAACCGGGGCACGCCAAGCCTGAAGGGACGGGAATGGCGGAAAAGCATTTACCGCAAAATAGGTGTCCTCAACAGCCGTGACCAGGCAATGGCGGCAAAGGAAATTGCACAATGGCCCTGGGTCGATTCCTCGCGCCTGGGTGTGTGGGGCTGGAGCGGCGGCGGCTCGATGACGCTCAACCTGATGTTCCGCTACCCGGAGGTATATCATACCGGTGTGTCTGTTGCTGCCGTGGCCAACCAGTTGTATTACGACAATATCTACCAGGAAAGGTACATGGGACTCCCGTCCGAGAATATGGAGGATTTCGTGGAAGGATCGGCGATCACCTATGCAAAGAACCTGAAAGGCAACCTATTGTATATCCACGGGACGGCAGATGACAATGTGCACTACCAGAATGCAGAAGCATTGATCAATGAACTTGTCGCCCACAACAAGCAATTTGACCTGATGAGTTATCCGGGCCGGTCCCATGGCATCTGGGAGGGGCGGGGCACGACCAGGCACCTTTACACGATGATCATGGATTATTTTGTGGAGCACCTTGGGAATGGGATAGAATAGCCTGAAAACAGGGGCTTTCCACCGCTTTTCATACCTTTTTCATACTTTTTCATGTTTGATTTCCAATCATGCCCGGGCATCTTTGAACCGTTCAATCAAACTGTTCACAAAAAGAAAATTCAAATGTTGTATTTCAATTGGCAAAAACTACTGTTCATCCCTGTTGCTTTCTTCCTTTTCATTTCCGCTTCCATCAGCCAGGCTTCCGGCGAAATTGAACGAACCATTGAGTTCAACGGTGACGATGCCCTGGAAACCATGATCATTGAGGTCGATCCTGGTGTCGCCTCACTGGGCGTTGTCCTCAGCGGGCAGATCAAAACCGGTTCCCTTGTTGTTTCCATTGTCGATCCAAAAGGCAAAAAGCGGAATGCGTTTTCTCTTGACTGCGATCAGTCTGTGGGCGGGAATTATGAGGTGCGGTCCATATCCGATGGTGCGGTCGTAAGCGTGGTAAAAGGTGAAAAAGGAAAAAGCCATGTCATCGCAGAAACGAAGGAAGGCCGTAAATCCGTAATCATCACTTCCGAAGGGGACGGTTCCAGTTCGGTCATGCAGATCGTAACCGGGCCCGATACCGGAAAAGCGGAGGGCATCGTCAGGGTGGAAGGCAAACCTTTGAATGAATACGGGAATTCAGTTTCTGACTCCGCAGAAGGAAGAAAGGGTGTTGTTGTGACAAGCAATAACGAAGCCGGAGCGAAAGGCGTTTTTGTCGACTCCATTGACGATCCGAAACCGGGCAACTGGAAGGTGGTGTGCGAGGGAAAAAAAGTTAAGGGAAAAGTCGATGTCGTCATCAACAAAGGATCATCGTAATTTGATGGCTGTGCGCAACCTGGTCAGTATCCTGTTTTTTCTCCTGCTTTTCCATTCCGCAAAGGCGATGGTCCTGGAAGGGCAGGTGAAGCTTGATCCCGAATGGGAGCCCTTGCTCTACCTGTCTGTGATTGAGGATATCGATGACCTGCATACTGCGTCCTACCAGTTCCTCATCGCGGAGATCCGGCTGGATTCGACCGGTGAATTCCGTGTCGAAATCAACGGCCTGCCCAAATCGGATCATATCTACAGGCTGCACGTCTGCCAGAAAGGGGACCCGGTATCGACGATAATCATCGGTGGCAAACAGGAAAATTTCATCCACTTTATCGGAAATGCAGGGGCAATGGTATCCGTTTTTCAGCCTCCCGGGGAAAGTTTTTTCAGGGATGTCACAGTCAGAAGCGTGCCGGCCAATGCATCCTTCCAGCAATTGTTAAGCTGGAGGCGCCAGTTGCGGGGAACGGCCAGAATCTCCTCAGAACAAAATGAATTGCGGCTCCGCAGGGATTTTGTGAACAGGTTTGCAAAAATGGCCGACACGTCGTCAAACAGCCTGGTGCGGATTTGTGCCGTACAGTTTCTGGAAGAAATAGCTGATGAACCACCCCTTGATCTTTACCGGCGCCTGGAAAGGGAGCTTTCCCCAGCTGATACCAGTCCATATGCCAGCCAATTCAGGGAGCGGGCTGCATACCTTGCTTTTCAGTTCGGTGAAAATAGTAAACCATTCTTTAGCTTTCAAACCGGGATTATGGCTGGCCTCTTGGTTTTTCTACTGGTTTCGGCATTGGTCTATGTGAACCACAGGCAGATTCCGGGGGGACGAAACGAAGCAGGGGAAAGCGGATTTGACCTCGGCGAATTATCTGCACAGGAGATGCGTGTATGGGAACTGCTCAGGGAGCGAAAATCGAACAAGGAAATTGCAGCCGAACTGAATGTTGAGGTCACCACTGTGAAAAGCCATGTGTACCGGATCTTCAGCAAGTTGGGTATCCGTTCAAGAAGGGAGGCATGGATCCATGGAGGGAATACAAAACCCGCCAACTCAACTTCAGGATAAACCTTTACCGGCTAACACGATCAGCCCTTGCTTAGTCTTCTGTTTTCGGTTCCGGCTGCCGGACGGCTTCCTGCATCCGGACAATGAGGTCGCGGCAGGTGACTTTGCCCAGTCGAAGTTCGATGTTTCGGTATCCAGCCAATTGGATGCGGACCATACGGCCCATCGGCATGTCATCCGGGATGATCAGGTAGAAGTGCCCGGTTGAATCGGACCTGGTTTCCATTTCACCGGCGGATATCCGGACACCGGAAAGGGGTTGGGTTTGCAGCCCGATCACACTGCCCCGCACATAGTCATCCCGGCAGTAGGGATTGATCGTTTCCTTGTTGTATTTGACCCAGGCATCATGGATCTTCCGGTCGGTCGGGTGCTTAGCCTTGAAAACCGTCACCGTCTGCCCGCAGGAAACAAGGAAGCATGACAGGAAGATAATGCCTGTGATAAAATTTAATTTCTTGATCATAAAACTATCTCCAACTGCAATTATTCTGATGAAAGCGCACTCGAGATGCTCATCGCAGGCAGCCATGATGAAGCGGAAGCATCGTCACATCCAAAAGCAAACAGCGCACCATTTGTTGTGGCGCCAAGGAACGATGTAAAACCAAAGGTCTGCCCTCCATGGCCGAAAGATTTTCCCAGTACATCGATAATACCCAGGCCGTAATTGATACCCATGCCCATGGAGTTGTAGTGCCTGGTCTTGATCATTTCAAGGGTTTCAGGTTTCGCAAATAGTGCACCTTCACCCCAGGCTTTTATGAATGCTGTCATGTCATCGAGGGTGGAGACGATGTCCCCGGCAGATAATGCCATGGTTGGCGGCATTTGGGCCGGCCTCCCCTTGTAAAATCCGGGCTGTCTTCCTGCCCTCGATTCAAGGGTGGAGAAATAGGTGTCATTGAGCTGAAGCGGATCCAGGATGTTTGTTTGGATATATTCCTGGTAGGATATCCCGGAATACTTTTCGATGATCAAACCCAACAGGATATAGTTTACATTACTGTAGTCAAATTTTTCGCCCGGCTTTAACTCTGGATCATGGAGCCGGTCGGCAAGTGAGATCAATTGCCTGGGTGTAAAATGCAGGGTGGAATCGCCATGGATAGCAATTTCTGTTTCTTCATCTTCCGTAAAATAGTCTGGGAATCCCGAAGTATGGTTCAGCAACTGGTA
>JARQTN010000216.1:12353-13576 GCA_029976695.1 Lewinellaceae bacterium | reverse complement strand
ACCAGCTACCTGATCGATGGCCTGGACAACAATGAGCGCTTTTTAGGCGGGCAGAAATTTGCCATTTCTTCAGGCTTTGTGCAAAACATCAGCGTACTTACAAACAACTACTCGGCTGAATACGGGAATACTGCCAATGGCATTGTCAATGTGACCTCCCGCTCAGGGTCAAACCAGTTTTCCGGCGAAGCTTTTTTCATCCACCGGCCGGGACCCGCGCTCGATGGTGCTTCGGAATTCCTGCAGCGGGACCTCTCGGGAAATTTCGTGAAGGATGGCTTTAAACGATACCAGGCCGGCGCCGGGTTTGGAGGTGCGATCAAGAAAGACAGGACCTTTTATTATGTCAACATGGAGCACATGACCGATGTAAAGGATAACCTGCTCAACAGCCCGGCCCTCAATGTGAATGAAACCATCCGCGGGGAAAACCACTTTACATACCTCTCGGGAAAACTGGACCATTACTGGTCATCGAAGTGGCGTTCCTCGCTCAGGGCAAATCTCGGGCTTGTCAACATCGATCGGCAGGGGGGCGGGCTTGAAGGTGGGGTCACATTCCCTTCGGCAGCAAACCAGCAGGATCGAAATTCGTTCCTGCTTGCATCACGGAATATTTACGTCAACAAGAACTTCAGTGCACAGACGAACCTCCAGTTTGCCCGGTTCAGGTGGAACTATGCAGCGCCGGAGGATATCAACCGCCCGCAAGTCGTTGTCCTTGCTCCCACCGGGGAAACAGCGGCAATCCTTGGCCATCCAGGCTATCAGTTTGACTCAAAAGAGAATACCTTTCAGTTCCAGCAGAAGTTTCTCTTCTACAAAGGTCCACATACCCTGAAAGCGGGCTTTCAGCTCATCAGTTCGGGACATCAGCTTTTTGGCGGCGGGGCTCCGAATGGTACATACACGGTTCAATTGACGGATGAGCAACTCAGCGCACTCGCAGCCTCCGGGGAAGGGGCCGGCCTCTCATTGAACGATATCCCGTCTGACGTACAGGTCCTGAATTATGGGATCGAGCTGAGGCCAAACGAGTTCGGAAAACGGCAGAATATCATTTCCCTGTATGTCGAGGACCAGTGGGCCGTCAATGACAGGCTCAACCTATCACTGGGGCTGAGGTATGATTATGACAACCTTTCAAAAGGAGGAAGCACCACAGGGGACCTGGACAATCTTGCACCCCGGATGAATTTCAACTACAAATTGGGAAAAAGGAG
>JARQTN010000216.1:10307-12253 GCA_029976695.1 Lewinellaceae bacterium | reverse complement strand
GGTGAAAGCAGGTTTGCCTACAGGCTGCACTACACGCTTTCATTCCTGGAAAACAATACCGAGGACATCAATTTCCGGGCAATGGATGCCAACAACTTCGAGCAGGAATGGGGCCCCTCGATCAATGACCGGAGGCATATCATCAACGGCATCGGGACTTGGTATCCCCTGGACAATTTTTCCGTGACCATGGCAGCGCTGATCCAGAGCGGCCAGCCCGTCAACCGCATCCCGGATGCCAGTACCGGCTACCGGAGCATCGATCCGGATGACCCGGAGATCTATTTCACCGCAGACCTGAACGGGGATGGCGCTTCATTCGGCGATGCCTATGTGGGGAACAGCGACCGGTATCCGGGGGTTTCCAGGAACAGCGACCGGCTGCCCTGGTCGGGCATACTCGATGTGTCCCTGCAATATGAACTTCCAGTATCGGCAGGGAGGTTATCTTTTAGGGCAGACATTTTCAACATATTCAATGCACAAAACCTGAGCGGGTACAGCAATAATGCCACCCAGAGCAACCAGATCCAGATCGGTCCAGAGGGGGCAGAGATCGTAAGGAAAAATGCGGGACCGCCAAGGCAATTCCAGTTTGGCGTCAATTATCGATGGTAAATGCAGACTAAATCGCAGGCAACAAAAATGAACCAGGACTTCAGCCATATCGAATCTGTGTATTGGGTCTTCACGCAGCTTTGCAATGACACATGCGATCATTGTTACAATATGAGTGGTCCGCAGGGCGAAAGGATCTCGCAAGAAGAATGCATGCAGGTCATTGACCACCTGCCGCCATCCATGGGCCGCCTGATCCTTTCCGGGGGTGAACCACTGGCGGACCGGAAACTCTTGTATGCCATCCTCGACCGGCTGAAAGAGAAATACGAAGACCGGGTACAGATCATGCTCCAGACGAACGGCGACCTCCTGAATGGTGAGCGCCTGGACACATTGATTAAAAAGGGGGTGACGCGCTTTGACATTGCCAGCATTGACAGGTATCACAAGCTGGCCGGAGCGAAACTCGGTGAACTGGCAGAACTATTTACTTCTCGCGGGGTCAGCGGTGACGAAGTGGACCCCCTTGTTGAAAAGGAAAACTACCTGCACAAAAACAGGCTGAGCTGGGGCCACTGGGGGGCCACGGAAGATATGTGGCTGGGCGGCAACTGGGCACGGGGAAGGGCCATTGAAAAAGGCATCTGGAAGAAGGACCCCCACCATAATTTTTGTTCCATCCTTTCCGGTGCCCGGAATTTCCTGGGCGGATATGATGATATTCCCCAGGAGATCAGCATCCAGCTCTGGCGCATCAACCCATGCTGTCCGGGCACCCTATACCCGATCGGCGATGCGAGGTCTGAGCATATCCCGGATGTCCTGCAGCGGGTTTCCAGATCAGTTGTCTTCCGGAAACTGAATAACGGTGATCCCTGGTCCATGGGCGAGCATCTTGGCATTTCACGGGAGGAAGCAAAACAGAAAACAGAGGAACTGCAGAACATCTGCCTGTACTGCGATCATTTCTTTGCCCGACATATGGAGGCGCTGAACCCGGGCACGTTCAGGCCGTTGCCGGTGGTGGGAGAAGAGTGATTGAGGTGGAATAAATACCGAACCCGAAAGTGCAGGGGATAACTAATGTTTTAGACCTTAATAACTAATAACTAAAACATTAGTTTTGACCCGGCACACACCATCTGCACCACAGGCCACAATACAAACTCAGACGAATTGATATCTCTTCCTCTATCTGAACTCTTCACGTAATTCGTTCCCGACGATCCGCAAAGCAATTGTCGGGATTTCTGCTACGCTCCAAAATTCATCTTTCGTAATCAAACTCCTAACCCCTCTCTCCTCATTTGAAATTCCTTCCTACCCTGTTATTCGTTCCCGACGATCCGCAAAGCAATTGTCGGGATTTCTGCTACGCTCCAAAA
>JARQTN010000216.1:0-10207 GCA_029976695.1 Lewinellaceae bacterium | reverse complement strand
ATTCGTTCCCGACGATCCGCAAAGCAATTGTCGGGATTTCTGCTACGCTCCAAAATTCTCCATTCGGAATTGAATTCCTAACTCCTAATTCTACCATCCTAATTGACTAAGGGGTAACTTTTTCGTACCTTATGACATCTAACAACTAAACACCCCTCATAAAACCAAAATGCTATGAACCGCAGACCAAAAAACCTTGGATGGATCAAGGATTATCCGGACTTCCGGGATTTTTCACCAAAGACAGAAAAAGTTGCCAAGACCGTTGAAGCCAAAGGAAAGCATGAGTCGGTTTCCGAGTTGCTGAAAGAAGTTGGCATCATGAAACCAGCGAAAAAATCGGCAAAAAGCACACCCGCAAAAGTAGACCTCAGGGAATTTTGCACCCCTGTCAAGAACCAGGGAAATATCGGTGCCTGCACTGCGTTTGCCGCAGTCGGCATGTATGAATATTTCCAGAAAAGGGCGTTCGGCAAATACCTGGATGGATCTGAACGGTTCATCTACAAAGCCACGCGCAACATGCTGAACTGGTCGGGTGATACCGGTGCCTATATCCGCTCTGCCATGGGTGCACTCGCGCTCTTCGGTGTGCCACCCTCCAATTATTTTGAATACGACGAGGAAAATTTCGATGAGGAGCCGCCAGCCTTTGTCTATACCTATGGTCAGAATTTCCAGGCGCTGACCTATTACCGGCTGGATCCCCTGGGATCGAGCGGGGACCATGCGCTGGAACAGATCAAAAAACAGCTGCATGCCGGCTTTCCCGTCATGATGGGTTTTACCTGCTATTCCTCGCTTTGGCACCAGGATGTCCAGGATTCAGGTGAAATCCCGTATCCAAGCGAAAAGGAATCTGTACAGGGTGGGCATGCCGTCCTGATCGTTGGCTATGACGACAACAACATGATCACAAATCCTTTCACAAAAAAGAAATCCCGGGGATCATTGTTGATCCGCAACAGCTGGGGAAAAGACTGGGGGGACGGCGGCTATGGCAGTATCCCGTACTCCTATGTAAAGGAGCAGCTTGCCAGCGATTTCTGGTGCATGATCAGTGCCGAGTGGGTCAATACGCACCAGTTCGGGATTTGAAACCAGGAAATCTGGCCCAGACTTCCTCATCATCCAAATAAGAGCCGGAAAACAACCTTCCTTAAAGGAAAGAACAGGGGCAATAACTTTTTTATTTGATAAAACAACTACTTATTATTTAACCTTCAAAAAATCTGACTTATGTCAAATCAAAAACACCATGGCATGGGTGAAAAACATGCTATCGACCACCAGTGTCACTATGACTCCTATGATCATGAACGGATCGGCCGTTTCGGCAGACTATTTCGCGGAGAGCATGGCGTATCTCCACTATACACGAACCCGGTCGACCTGATCGAACTTGGAAAGAAGACAGGTGTCATGGATAGCATGGGAAACAAGCAGGTGACAAATACCGTCCCCCTGGGCATGGTATTTCTCGGCCAGTTTATCGACCATGACATCACCCTGGACACACAATCACGTTTTAACCTGGTCAATGATCCGGATGAGATCGAAAACTTCAGAACGCCGGCCCTGGACCTGGATTGTATTTTTGGGGAAGGACCTGAGGATGAACCGTTCCTTTATGAGGACAACAGCTTGCGCCTTTTGACCGGAGCAACAAACAAGAATATTGCCCAACCTGCCAACCTGGAGAAAGAAGACCTTGCAAGAAACGGCCAGGGGAAAGCGATCATAGGTGATCCGAGGAATGATGAAAATCGTGTGATTTCACAGCTCCAGCTTTTGTTCATCCGGTTTTACAATAAAGTATACGACCTCGTGGAGCCAAATCATCCAAATGATGCGGAAGGCGCATACGAGGAGGCAAGGATGCTGGTCACCTGGCATTACCAGTGGATCGTACTCAATGAATTTCTCCCCGCGATGATCGGCCAGGGGTTGCTGACAAAGATCCTTTCCGGGGGAAGGAACTGGTACGCGCCCTATGACAGGCCCTATATTCCAATTGAATTTTCAGTTGCAGCCTACCGTTTTGGACATTCGATGGTACCCCAAAAACTCAGGCTCAAATCAGGGGGAGCGGAGCACGACCTGTTCTCTTCTACATTCGGAGGCGGGTTCTCCAAAATTACAAGTGCGGATCAGGTGGTTGACTGGGATCAGTTTTTTGATGTAAACGGATCACATCAGTTTGCCACGAAACTGGACACGAAAATGTCATCCGAGCTGCTTGAACTGCCATTCCTTCCTCCTGCTACCCCAGCTGCCCAAAAATCCCTGGCCACCCGCAACCTGTTACGCGGCAACAGCTTTCTGCTGCCCTCGGGTGAGGTTGTGGCAGACTGTCTTGCCGTTTCACCTTCAGATGTCGAAAGGGTCGTAGATACTGTCCACGATATGCTCAACGGGAAGAACATCAACCTGTCCAATGGCATTCCATTATGGTTTTACATCCTGGCTGAAGGAGGGGAACTTGGCAAGGATGGTGTCCCTGGTGAAGGCCTGGGAGAAGTGGGCGGCACCATTGTAGGCGAGGTGCTGACCGGCCTTCTTGAGCTGGATCCGAACTCTTTTCTCTCCAGAAACAGGAACTGGATCCCAACGCTTGGGGCTGGCAACTCATTTTCCATGAAAGATCTCATTGCGTTTACAGCGCCATAAAATGAATCTGAAAAAGGGCTCTTCCAATAGAGGATGCCCTTTTTCAATTTGTCCACTCCTGTCCTTCATTTGCGGCATCAATGCCCCGTGCTCATGCCAACCTGGGTTTGACCTTTCCTCTGCTCCTTCACAATCAGCCAGAGTACCGCAGAGATGCCAAGCATGACTGCACTGATGACAAAGATCATGCTCTTGTCCGCCTGCCGACCGATAAAACCGCCCAGTCCGGATGCGATGAGCTGCGGGATCACCACAGACAGGTTAAACAGCCCCATCATCAATCCCATTTTGCTCTGATCTACAACTTCCGACATGATGGCAAATGGAAGGCTTACGACTGCGGCCCAACCGACACCCACGACTGCCATCAGGACAAACAGGGACACCATGGACTGACCGAAGAAGACGATCAGCAGGAAGCCAAGCGCCATGGTGGCAATGCAGAGCGTGTGCGTCCTCACCCGCCCAATGCGCTCCGTGATGGGCTCAAGTACGAATGCAGGCAGTAGGAACCCAACTGTGTTGAGAATAGCAAAAGCAACTCCGATGTAAAAGCCAATTTCATTGTTTTGTGCATCAGTCAGCGTATCCGTTGTCCGGAATCCCATGATCACCTCTTTGACATAGGCAAATGTATAAATGAACATTGCCTGCACACCCACCCATGTAAATGCATGGGCAAAACAGATCTTCAGGAACGCGACCCAGTCCGTTTCCTTTGACACATTCAAATCGGTTTTTTCCAGGTCCTCCACTTCAGTGAGTTCGCGGGGTTCCTTGATGAAAAAGGGCGGGATGATGGCGCAAAGAAAGACGAAAACGGCGCCGGAATAAATCAGGAAATAATTATTGACGAAAGCTCCGATCAGGTAGGCCAGCACACCAAAAAACCCGGAGATCGTCTGCATCCAGGTATACCCCTTGGTCCGCGGATCCCCCTGTGGCGTGACATCGGCAATGATCGAGCGGGCAGGGTTGAAACTCACATTGATGGCGAGGTCCAGTGTCAGGGCAACCGTGAGGGCCACACCGACAAGGCTCCCGATGCCAAGCGACTCATTGATCACATCGATGTAAGGCAAGGCAAGGATCATCAATCCGGCCAGCGTGCCACCGATGAGGATGAACGGACGCCTTCGCCCGTTCCAGAACCAGACCTTGTCACTGATCACGCCCACGATCACCTGTCCAAGGATGCCTGCTGCAGGCCCTGCGATCCAGACAAGGCCAACCTCGTGGATATCCAGCCCGTATTTGGAATTCAGGATCCAGCTGAGTACGGCGATCTGGACACACAGTGCAAAGCCCATTGCCGTGGCCGGCAGGCTCAGGAGGACATAAAACGGTTTTGAAAGTTTGTTCTGAACTGACATTTTCTTGTGTTTGGATGAAAAATGGAAAAGAATATCTCCTTTACCCAAAGCGTGATCATACCATCCCGAAAATCATAAAGCACATGGTCATTGGACAAGTGAAGAATTCCCCGTAGCGATTTAATTCAAAAGTCTGCGGATCATCAGTAAATTCAGATGGCCGGACATTTCTGGCCCGCTGTCGAAAAGTAATCAAAATTGAAGAATAGCGCGCCCGAGCATCCAAAAAAATGACCAGGTACACGGCGTGCACGCTGTCACCCTGCAGGGTGACAGCCCGCTTGCCGTGTACCCATCAAAGTTTGGCACAGTGATTGTTACATATTATAATCTATTGTAATGTAACAATCTGAAAACCGATGAACATTCTTTTGCTCCCCATGCTCTTCTGGATGGCTGTGTCCGCTCCAGGCGAAAGCGGCTCCCTGATCGAAGAGGCATTCAAGGTTTCCACACACAACGTGGAAGTGAAAAAATTTACGGATACCTCCATCCAGCTGAAATCTGAAAAGGATGCATACGTCATCAAACTCGAACCCAACCGGGTCGGCAATGTGGCTTTTTCACTTTCCGGGATCGGATACCTCGCGACATATGAATTTCGCGACCTCCGGTTCGGCATCCGCATTACGGGGTACAAGGCAGATGAGAAGGTATTCCCTACGTTCAATATGGATGCAAACAACGAGGAGATCAGGATCGAGAACAATACCCTGATCTTCCACCAGATCCATGGGTCGATCCCGGTATGGTTTCACGAACAGGTGGATTCCATCAAGCTGGAATACGAAAACTCGCTCAGGGCCAATGTGCATCAGTATCTTCAAATTGAAGACCTGAGGATCATAGCAGATTCCGAAATACAGACGAATCCGGCCCTGTCCGCATGCGAGAAACAGCATATCATGGTAGCCATTGACGGGTCATCCTCGATCCTTCCTGAAGAACGCCGGCACATTGCAAAGCAATTCCTCAAGATTGTACGCCACTCTGAAATGGCGAAAGATTCGAATACATTCACCATTCTTGAATTTGGTTCAGATGTGCTTTCCGAACAAAATGTGGACTCCCGGAAAGACCTGATCCGCACCCTCAAGGAATACAAGAAAATGAAACGCTGGAGAAACCGGGAAATCAGCTGGACCAACTGGTCTTCTGCTTTCCAGGCCGCCATCGAATCAGGGCCGGACCTGTTCATCTTCGTCACGGATGGATGGAGCAACTGGCTGGACTCCAGGCCCGCCTCGTTTACCGCACAGTATGAACAACTGATCTCCCAAACGAACAAGATCAAACACAACGGGACAAGAATCCTCTTTGTCGCCTCAAAAATGGATCATGGACATGAAGCCGAAACCGTGTTACAGCACTACCTGAATGGCACACAAACCACAGTGGTCACGATCGAAGAAACCACAGAACGCGCAGATGTGGGATATGCAGACCTGGTTAAAATCAGTGCATTCACAGACCTGGAACGGATCAACTTTGCAACGATCCTCCAGTGCCCGGAAGAAAAAAGGAATCTCGTGGAAACCGGAAATGGGGAAGCAAATGAGGCATATCCGGGTGAAGAATGATCCCAGGTTTTGATGAAGTTGGATTCATGGCTACAGAACCTGTAGCCGGATGATTTTCACAGGGCAACTCTCTGCTGCTTTCAGGTTTTGTTCGTATTCATCCATGCTGACCTGTACCTGGTAAATACCCTTTTTATTCTTGCCCCCAATGAGGTTTGACCTTCCGTCTTTTTTGGAAATCCGCCACCTGTCCGGAGCAACCTCAACACAACCATTGCAACCGATACATTTGATCCGGTGATACAGGATCCTGACCATCAGGCCTCCACGATTTTATAGAGCTTGTCAGATGGACGAATGGCGGCACCAACCGGTAAGGAAAAATGATCCCCTTTCCGGACTTCCTCAACCTCCCTATCATTTACACGAATCTCTTCCACCTCTCCCCTGATGATGCCCGTGGTTGGCCCGGTGATCATAAACTTGTCGCCCCGCTTCAATGAAAAAGATTCCATTTTGAATTCGCCCACGCCGATCTTGCTGAAGTACTTTACCCCACGCCCAACAAAGACTTTCTTCTCCGTCGCCTTTGAACCATAGGAATCATTCCATTCTCCCATTTTCCTTCCCAGGTAATAACCATCCCAGAAACCCCGGTTATACACGGTCGCCAGCCGGCGCATCCAGTTATCGATTTTTTCCCGGGTGAATATGCCCTCCTGGATGGCATCCGTCGCCTCGCGATAGCAGGAAACTGTCGCATCCACATAATCAGCTGCCCGGCCCCTGCCTTCGATCTTCAGGATGCGGACCCCGGCATCGAGTACCTTGTCAAGAAACGGAAGCGTACAAAGGTCTTTGGCGCTCATGATATATTCATTGTCCACTGCCATCTCAACACCTTCATCCTGGTCGACCACAATGTATTTCCGCCGGCAATTCTGGATGCATGCTCCCCTGTTGGCCGAAGCATTATGGGAATGCAGGCTGAGATAGCATTTCCCCGATATGGCCATGCACAAGGCCCCATGGGCAAAGACCTCGATGCGGACCAGTTCTCCGGACGGCCCGGTGATCTGCCTGCGCTCGATCTCCCTTGTGATCTCCTTCACCTGCCGCAAGCTCAACTCCCGGGCCAGCACCATGACATCGGCATAGGTGGCATAAAACTCGACGGTTTCAATATTGCTGATATTCGCCTGCGTGGACACATGTACCGGGATACCCGCCTTTTTGCAGTAAGCCATCGCCGCATGGTCAGAAGCGATCACACCGGACACTTTATTTTCCACGGCAGCATCCACAATGGTGCGCATCAGGCGGATGTCATGGTCATACAATACCGTATTGATGGTCAGGTAGGCCCGAACATTCGCTTCGTGGCAGCGGTGCATGATTTCCGCCAGGTCTACCGTCGTAAAATTGATCGATGACCGGGCCCGCATATTCAGTTGCTCGACACCAAAATACACCGAGTTACAGCCGGCATTGATCGCTGCAGCGAGGGCTTCAAACGAACCCACCGGTGCCATAATCTCCACATCATTCAACTGCTTCATTCCTTGCTGATTTTCAGGCGGCAAAGATAATGGATTCAACAATCAAAACACTTGTGCAAAGATCTGCCAGGCTGGTTGACCTGGCTGGAAGTTGACTCTTTGATCAGGGTCTCGCCCTTTCAGGCTTGTCCGATTATACATGATTCCTGAAGCAATTTCAATGCATCCTTGAACGGCCTGCTCATGGAACATGCAATGTCAATCCGATTTCCCTCCGGATATTCAAAAGAAAGGCGGGAGGCCATGAGGAGCATTGTGGTCATGCCAAACTGCTCCTTCCAGAGCCTGTTTTGCTTGTTGCACCCATGCGGCCGGTCACCGATAATGGGATGCATGATATGGGCCATGTGTTTGCGCAGCTGGTGATACCTGCCCGTGACCGGCTGCAGTGCAACAAGGCTGTATCTTGATGTCGGAAACCCGCCGGAGGGCCAGGGTGCTTCAAACCGTTTTACCGTCATTCCATGCGTGATCGCGTCCTGCCTTTTTTCCCCGTTCACCAGTGCATAGTCCACAGTAAACTTATCTTCCGTAAAGCCGCGCACAATCGCGTGGTATTGCTTTTCCACCTTCCTTTGCCGAAACAGGCCCTGCATCATCATGTTGCCTTCACGGGTTTTTGCAAAAAGCAATATGCCTTCCGTTTTGCGGTCAAGCCGATGGACGGGATACACTCGTTGACCCACCTGGTTCCTCAGGATTTGTACAGCAAACTGGTCAGCATCGAGGGCAATCCTTGTCCTGTGCACCAGCATTCCATGCGGTTTTCGCACAGCGATCATGTGATTGTCCTGGTAAAGGAGCTCAAGGGATTCAGCGTACACAGGCTTGCATTCAGGATTGTGTCAATTTATCCAGTTTCTTCAGGATTTTCTGAAATCGGTCTGTATTGCGCAAGCCGTTCAGGTCCGGGTCATGTTCAAACCATTCTTTCTGGGTCAGGCCCTCGTCTACAGAACGGTCCAGGCTGGCAAGGGCTTCTTCTTCCATGCCCATCAATGCATAAATACATCCGGCATTGTAGAGAAGCATGGGATCGTCCGGTTCAAGGAACAACGCGCGTTGCAGCCACTGGATCGCCATCATGGAATTCCCAAGTGCGGCCTGGCCATTCGCCCCCATGTAGAGTGCACGAGTGTCACCGGGATTCAGTTTCAGGTGTTGTTCCACGATCTCGACACCATCCTCCCGGACCTCACGGGCCCGCGCATCGAAACCCGTTTTTTCAAAACACTGCGCTGCCAGGAGCAGGGATTGGTAGTCTTCCGGCCTGACCCGGTTGGCATCCCGAAACAACCCGGCAGCCTTTTGCAGGTTTCCCGAGGCGAAGGACATGCGGGCATAGTGATAATATGCTTCAAAAAGCTTTGGGTCGAGTGCAATCGCCTTTTCAAAACACTCTTCTGCCCCGGCATAATTTCTGGACAGGGACAAGGCAACACCGCGACAGGTATGTGCCTCGGCAAGAGAGGGGCTCAATTCGATGGCTTTCAAACTGAATTGCTCAGCTGCCTCGCGGTTGGAGACACCCGGGTCCTCATACATGTACAAATACGAATAGCAATTGGCCGCCCCGGCATAAGCCAGTGCAAAGTCAGGATCAATCTGGATCGACTTCTGGAACATCTGTAATGCAAACAGGATGGATTGCTGGCTGAACTGGTAGTAGAATCGCCTGCCCTTGAGATAGTAATCATAGGCCTCGATATTCTGGATACGAAATTGAGGGCCTTTTTTCATATGTGTCCCTGCGCGGTACTGTGTGCCCAAATGGGTCGCCGTCTGCCTGACCATTTCTTCCTCAATCCTGAACAGTTCATCCATTTCGGCCTCGAATTCCTTCTCCCAACGGGTTTTTTCCTGGTCAATGTCAGTCAGGACAGCATGCAGACTGATGTGGTTGTCTTCCTTTTTCATTGTGCCGTGCAAGATGGCATTCGCATTCAGTTTATGGCCTATTTCCAACACGCTTTCATCCGATCCCTGGAATGCGCTCGAGGCAGCCCGTGCAACAACGCGAAGTCCCGTGATACGCGAAAGCGACTGGATCATATCCGTGCTGATGCCATCAAAAAAATAGGCGTTTTCGGGTTTGTTCAGTTCATCCCGAAAAGGCAGTACCGCAACGACCGGAAGGGCCGGAACTGCACGTGGTGCAGGGAATTTATCCTTCAACTCTTCACTATTCAGCTGAAAGATCTCCACTGGGGTTTCAAACCCCTTTAAGTGATATTTGCCGAGATTTTTAAGCAGAAACTGCTTCTTCTCCTCCTGTTTGAGGGCTCCGGCGGTGTCTGTACTCATCAGGATCTGCCCACCATGGGCCGCATCGCAAATTCGAGCCGCCTTGTGCACAGCCAGCCCGGTATAGCCGGATTCCGTTTGCATCGCTTCACCGGTATGCATTCCGATGCGAACCCGGAGGTCCACTTTTGCCGGCCAAACAGTAATGCCGATTTTTCGCAGAATATCGATCGTCGCCCCGGCAGCTTGCTGAGCGGAATTGTACACAATAAAAAAGCCGTCACCGGCAGAATCAATCTCCTGACCGCCATACTTTTCAATGTTGTCCCGGATGAGCCCCCTGTACCTGGAAATCAGTTCCGAATACTCGTTCTCCAGCTTCCCGGCAAGGAAGGTAGAATCCTGGATATCCGTAAATACGAATGTGCGCTTTTTCCGGGTTTGTCCGATCATCGATTCAAGGTAAGCAATATGGACATGCGAATGTTAATCGAAACATACAAAATAAAAGGTTGTTTCACCAGGTGTATATTCTCTATGCCTCCTTTTGGAAAACAATGACCCCCATCGCCCGTTGATCCCTGACATTGACCGTCTTCACAGGCTCCAACAGTGAGACCGGATACTTTTCGGTCAATTGTGCGATCAACGGGTATGTCATGAGAAATCTGTCCCCGTAATCCGGCAGGTGATACCGTCCTTTCCCAATTGGAACCGCCATTTTATCCGGCAACCCGAAAAGAGAGGTCATCCGGATGAAAAAAGTGCCCCCGGTCTCCAGAACCCTGACATGCTCTGAAAAAAGGGCGTGAAAATGCTCCGTGGATGCACAGAAATGAAA
>JARQTN010000215.1:4537-13598 GCA_029976695.1 Lewinellaceae bacterium | reverse complement strand
GCCGTGCCCCATCCGAAATCATCGGTAAATTCCGTGATCGGAATAGAAACCGTGATCCAGCCATTCGTACTGTATGACCCAGACTCTTCCCATGGGGCCCAGCGATTCCAGAAATCACCCTCAGAGCCTTTCAGCCTCCACTGGAAGACCCCGCCCGTGATCGGGTCCAGCACATTGATGTCGAACTTGAGGACATAATTCTCCACGTCGGTCCCGATCTTCGCACCCGGAAAATTGTCGCCCCCGTTCCGCCAGAAGAATCCGGTCCAGCCGGACAAATTGGCATTCACGCGGAAATAATTTGATCCGTCAAGGGACAGGCTGCTTTCATTCTCAATGCCGCCTGTATCGCCCCACCAGAGGTCCAGGCCGTCAAAATTAAAGAAGACCAGTTCGGGGTCATCGACAGGATCCACACCCTGGATATTGATCGGCGGTGAAAAGAATTCCTCACCCGTGAAGGTGATGAATTTGATATTCCCCGTGCCGGTGGCAGTAGCCGCCGGGACAAGCACCTCAATGAGTGTGGCCGTCTTTTGTCCGAACATGGTCGCCGGCACATCAACCGGGAAGATCACCTCACTGATCTCGTCAAGGCCTGTCCCGATGATGCTGATCATTTCCCCGTGGCTCGCCAATGAAGGCATGTCCGTAATCAGGGCATTTGTTGAAACGCCCACCCTGAAGTCAAATGATGAAATGACACGCGTGCCATTGGTTGTGATCACGGTGATCGGCCCGGTGGCGGCACCGACTGGCACGTCTACTGTGGCGGCTTCAAGGGTCGCATTGTTGATGGCAACCTCGATATCACCTGCAAAAACAACAGCGGTGACCAGGTCCATATCCGTCCCCCCGATCGTGATCTCTTCGCCAAACTTCGCATCCTGGGGAGTGATGCTGGTGATCACCGGTTTGATCAGCTGGAGGACCTCCCCGCTGAAGACCATTTTCTCCGCACGGGTATTGAACTGGACAATATCCTCTTCAGCGCTGATGGGCACCTTCACCCTGATCTCCGTTTCTGTGCCGCCGCCCAGGATCGCCCCGACCTTGCCGCCGCCGAAGATGACCCGGCTCACGAGGTCCAGGTCCGCACCCGTCACGGTAATGGTCTGGCCGTTCTTCACCGGGTTGGGTGAAATGCCGGAAACCTGCGGTTCTACCAACACCAGCTCCTCCGTGGATTCGATCTCCAGGAATGAAGCCGGTATGGTCACAATTGGCCCGTCCTGTGCGTTGGCGGGTACCATCACTTCGATCTTGTTGGCTGCCTGGCTGACAAACTCCGTGACGGTGCCGGCACCTTTGAAACCCAACTGGCGCGTCAGGTCAAGGTCCGTCCCCTCGATGGTCAGCATCGTGCCTGCCTTGATCGGATTGGGAGACAGTTTTGTTGCCCGCGGCACTGTGACATCCAGGTCCGTTTCTGACCTGACCACAAGTGGTGTTTCCGCATCATTCGAGATCAGAATGGGCCCGGTTTGGGCATTGTCCGGGACCATGACCTCGATTTTCTTGCGTTCGTGTGTTACGAACAGGGTATCACCCACTTCTACCTTTTCATGGAAGGTCACCCGGCTGATCAGGTTGAGGTAATCCCCCGTGATCGTGAGCATTTCACCGGGCCTGATCGTAGCCGGACTGAAAGATGCAAGCTCAATGGGCTCTGATATCGTGAGTAAGCTCAGGCTGGTGATATCCCCCTCAGATGTTTTAAGCACGATATGGCCATCCACTGTCTCTTCAGGGACGGTCAGCGTGATCAGTTCCGAAGTATGTACTGTAAACGATGAAACATTGACCCCGTCAGGGAGCACGACTGCAGAAACTCGATCCAGTTTTCGGCCAATAATTTTTAGTTCGCCGCCCCGGAGGATCGGTGAAGGACCAAAACTCTCAAGTGTTACAATGTCTGGCTCTGCATTGTCGTCCTTTTCGCAGGAAGTAAATACAAGGCCGATGGACGTGAAGAGGATGAGCAGGAATACTGGAATTTTATACAAGAATTTAGACATGATATCTCTTTTTATATATGAATGATGGTTCTTCATGATACATCATCTATTTGGGTACGACCCTGAAATTGTCGACATGGATCTCGATCTCGTTTGGTGGCAGTGGTACTGGCCCCCAGACAAAAACACTGAGGCTGCCGCAACCACCGGGGTAGTCCAGATCGAGGTTATCGATCGAGCGGTCATGGCTGTATGAAAAATCAGATAGTGGAAGTGAAACGGTGATCCATCCATCCGTAATAAAAGAGCCTTCATCCTCCCATGGGATCCAGTGACCTTTTGCTATCGTATTGTCTGTATTTACCGAGTTGCCTGCATTGCTCCATGGGCTGAAGATGAGCTGCATCCAGGCCCCGGTCCATTCTTTGACCACGTTTGCTTCAAACTTCAGGACCAGGTCATCCGGCACGCCTTTGAACAGGGGGCCCTGCGGCCGCCCGGCAGATTGACCCCACAGGTCGATTTCGAGGAAATCATCCCTCCAGTCCCAGTCGCCTTCAACCGTACCTGAAAGAATCGCATAATTTCCCGAAACACCATTTTCCGAGGCGATGGTTCCGGGCCTCCAGCCGCCACCCAGAAGATTATCGAAATCCCAGAACAAGCCGCGGTCATCGCGGAAGATGAAATCCGACTCAACCTGACCAAAATTTGTCGAAACGACAATCCTGCCTGGTGTCGCCCCTTCGGGCACAACCACCTGGAGTTCCAGCTTATCCACTGAGGTAATCTCTCCTTTCACATCGCCGGGGAAAATCACTTCAACCGGCTCGAAAAAGAAATCACCCCTGAGTGTGGCCGTACCACCCGCAGGCACGTATTCACAACTGATGGAGCGAAGGATCGGGGCCGGCACATCGACCTTGAAGTCATAGAGCATCTCCTCACCGTTTGAAAAGATAAAACGGATCTTGTCTGTGATTTCTGTCGGGACGCTGCTCGGCACATTCACGAGAATGGCCTTGTCCGTCACATATGTCGGGGTAAGAGAAGCACGCTGGTCGTTAAACCAGATCTCGACCGTATGGCCCAGGTCCTCCCCGATAATTGCGATCAGGCTGCCCATGAACGCCTTTGTCAGAAGCGAATCTGCAGATTCCGGATTCGTGGTCCGGATATACTTTACTGTGGGGTTCCCGATATCCGCATTCGGGTCTATCCCGCTCGTGACATCATCCTTTTCACATGAAATGAAGACCATGCCCATACCCAGCAGGAGGAAGATGAGTGTGGAAATATTTTTCATTGAAAGTTTCATTTTGTATTCTGTTTGATGATCAATCAACCTTCCCGGTGGTACCGGGATCGTCTATTGATCCTGTTAGTTAAATTCATATTCCACCGCCGGCTCTTCGGGTGCCAGCATCGGATTGGCCACCACTTCTGCAGAAGGGATCGGCAAGAACATGTTTGACTCTCGGATCGTGATCGGCGTATCTGCCTCTTGCTCTATCCACCCTTCAAATGAATTCTCATCCGCGGCACCCGGGCTATTGTCCCGGTAGTAGGTTGTCTGCCTGTCCATACCACTCAGGTAGGCTACTGCACCTGCAGGATCCCGGTAATAGTAGCGTTTGATATCAAACCAGTTGAGCCCTTCCAGTGCAAACTCGATCCGCCTTTCTTTCAGGATATCCAGGAAGGTGATATTGTCCTTCAGCGGCAACCCGGCACGCTGGCGGATCATGTTGAAATACTGGACATCCGTCGAGGATGCCTGTGCACCGAGAGATGCTTCTGCATGGATCAGGTAGACATCCGCCAGCCTGAGCAGGATCGTATTGATCCTTGTGGCCTGGCTCTGAGTGACCCCGCCATCCGTATCCGCATTGCTTCCGATCACATATTTCTTCAGGTTATTCAGCGTGGCCGAGGCATTTTCAAGGACCGTATTGGGGTCGTCCGGATCACGGTGTACGATATAATAGGTGTACCCGCCATTGTCCCTGTTGATCTCGGGATAGTGGTCGCCCAAAGTCATATAGATCGCCGGTTGCCTGTCGTCTCCCCCCTCGATCGCATCGAGGAAATCCTTGGTCATGCTCTTGTACCCTCCCCAGGCTTCCGTATTGCCCGTAATGATGCTGCTTCGCGCCCAGTTGGCCTGGCGGCTGTTGCCGATCGCATAGGCACCTTCCATCCACTGGATGGCAAAGAGGGACTCTTCATTGTTGTTCATGTCATACCTGAAGATATCGGCATAGTTGGGTAGCAGGGACAACCCGCTGTTGTCGATCACGTCGGATGCAAATTGCTTCGCCAATTCGAAATTCTGGGCTGAATTCGGATCATTGAGGTCCGAAGCCATGGTCAGGTGTACCTTGGCCAGCATGCCGATCGCGGCCCATTTGGTGACACGTCCGGGAATATCGCTGGCAGGCAGGTTATCGGCAGCAAATTCAAAGTCCCGCCGCACGAATTCAAGCACACTCGAATGCGTGTTTTTTGGCAAAAAGAAATTATTGCTAACCACAATCTCAGTGGAATTCTCCACGATCGGCACGTCACCCCAGAATTCTGCCAGCATGTAATATGCCATCCCGCGAATAAACCGCGCCTCTCCAAGGGCCTTGTTGATCACATCTTCGGTCACATTCCCCGAAGCCGAGCGGGGCATGTCATTGATGACCGAATTGGCATATGAGATCACACGGAACAGCCCTTTCCAACCGCCAGAAAGGTGGGCATTTCCCGCATTGAACGAAAAGTAGAAGAACTGCCCCTCCTGGTCCCAGGTATGGAACAGGTCACCGGCCATGCAATCGCCGGCACACCAGGCAAACTTGTCATTGTACCCGAACCAGGGAAAACCATACAACGCCGCTGTAGCGGCACGGACCTGGGTCTCGTTCTTGAAGAAATTATCTGCTGTCAGCCGGTCAACCGGTTCGATCTCCAGGAAATCCTTCTGGCAGGATCCCAGGCTAAAAACGAGTACGGCAGTGAGTAACAGGTACTTGAATATATGTTTCATTTGAATTTGATTTTGTATCGTTTGAATACGCTTCATCTCTCAATCTTTATTGGAGCGTTTTAAAAGTCAAGGTCTACACCGAATGTGAAAATCCGTGGGGACGGGTAACGGCCCATGTCCACATTCTGCAGCAATGGATCCTGGTTGAATGCACCGATCTCGGGATCATAGCCCGAGTAGTTGGTGATTGTAAACAGGTTCTGTGCATTCACATAGAAGCGCAGCATCCCTATTTTATACTTCTGTGTAAAATTGGCCGGAAGGGTATATGCCAGCCTCAGGTTTTGCAGGCGGATGTAGGAACCATCCTCGATGAAGCGGTCAGACATCCGGTTGTTCCCGTTGTTGTCCGTCGTGGTTGGCCTCGGCACGTCCGTTTCAGGATTCAGCAGGTATACATTCGTGGGATCTGTATCCGAACCGGCTGGATCGATCAACCCGAGCTGAGCCCTGTCTGCAACGACAATAGACTGATTGTTGAACACACTTGCCTGCCCTTCGATCACGACCCGGGAGTAATTCAGCACATCGACCCCGCCGGCACCCTGGAGGTAGACCGTGAGATCGAAGGGGCCATAGGTAAACGTGTTGTTGAAACCAAAGGTAAAGTCCGGGTTCGGGTTCCCGATGATCGTCTGGTCCTCAGTCGTGATCACTCCGTCCCCGTTGAGGTCCCTGAACTTGACGTCACCGATCCAGACCCCCTGGGTCTTGTTGACAAAATTCTGACCGTACGGGTTTTCACTCGTCACATTCCCGTCGCTGACCTGGACGGCATGGCTCATGATATCCTGTTCATCCTGGAACAGGCCATCTGTGACATAGCCATAAAACATCCCGATCGGTTGTCCCACTCCAGTCCGGGTAGCCGTCTGGAATTCACTGTACCAGTAGAGGTTCCGCCAGTAGATCCGCGAATCGTCATCCAGTTCGACGACTTCATTTCGGTTTCTCGAAAATGCCAGGTTGGTTGTCCATTCGAACTTGTTGCCCGTGATGTTCCTCGTGGTCAGACTCAGGTCGAATCCCTTGTTTTGCATGCGCCCCACATTGGCAAATGGTGCCCGGATGTCGTCCCAGTTTGTCCCGCCCAGGTAGCTCGGGATGGATAACTGGAGCAACATATCCGATGTTTCTTTCTGGTAGACATCGATCGTGAAGTCGATGCGGCCGTCAAACAGCGCCAGGTCGAGCCCGGCGTTAAACTGTTTGGTGGCTTCCCACTTGAGGTCCGGGTTCGAGATCTGGGATAACCTGTAGCCAGTCCCGAATGGTGTCGTCACTGTTTGCAGAGCTGATCCGTACAGGTAGTTGCCAATGGCCTGGTTGCCCACTTCACCATAGCCTACCCTGACCTTCATATCATATACTGCCGGGAAGTTGCTCATGAAGTCCTCCCTCGATACCCGCCAGGCCAGCGATCCGGAAGGGAAGTATCCCCATTTCCTGTTCGGCCCGAATTTGGACGAACCGTCCGCCCGCATGGTAAACGTAAGCAGGTATTTATTGTCAAATGAATAATTGAAGCGGCCAAAGTAGGAAGCTAACGAAGCGGCATCCTTCCAGCCGTTGGACCGGGTCGTTTCATCATTTCCTTCACTGAGCACCTGGATGTCGTTGCTGGCAAATTCTCGCTTCGTGATGTCCGAACCTTCCCAGTTGGATTTTTGTGCCTCTGTACCAAGCATTGCCGTGAGGTCATGTTTTGTACCCAACTGGAAGTTGTACGTCAGGTAGTTTTTCCAGATCCAGAAGAAGCTTCCGTCCTCTCGTTGCCTGAACTGGTTCTCCTTGTTTTCGAGTACCCCCCAGCTGTATGTCGGATGGAACGCCTTGTTCAGGGAATGATTGTCGTCAAAGCCGATCTCCGACCTCAGGTTGAGCCCTTCCATGATCTCGATATTGCCAAACAGGTTGGCCATCAGCCGCTGTCTGGCAAGTGTGTTATTCCTCAGCAATGCGGCACCAACCGGGTTGAACCGGATGTCAGAGGTGTTGTCATCCGGACCCGTCAGTTCACCGTTAAAGTCACGCACGGCAACACTCGGCGGCATGACCAGGGCTTGCATGATGACGCCGTCCCCTCCGTCATTCAGGGTGATCTGTTCTGTGGTATTTGCATATGCGAGGCTGGCACCCACCTTGAACCAGTTGTTGACCTGGTTGTCGAGGTTGACCCGTGCCGTAAACCGTTCGAAGTCCGAGCCGATGATGATCCCGTCCTGCTGGAAAAACCCGCCGGAAACGGCATATTGCGTCTTTTCACCGCCGCCCGAGACGGACAACTGGTGGCTCTGCATCCCGGCATTGCGGAACACTTCATCCTGCCAGTCTGTCCCGCTACCGAGCAGGCTCGGATCAAGGAACCGGTTGTCTACCTGCCGGTCAAGGTCATTTGCGATCTGGACCTGGTAGGCTGCGTATTCCGGCAGTCCCATCATCTCCAGTTTGTTAGGGAGGGTCTGGTTGGCATAATAGCCATTGTATGAGATCTTTGCATCCCCCTCCTGGCCGCGTTTTGTCGTGATCAGCACAACACCATTCGCCGCCCGGGCCCCGTAGATGGCAGTAGCCGATGCATCTTTCAGCACCTCGATCCGGACGATGTCATTCGGGTTGATGGTGGACAGCGGGTTTACCCTGTTCTGGCCGTTCGCACCTCCGGCCCAGTCGAACCCGGAGACGGCAACGCCATCACCCTGGAAAGGAATGCCGTCAATTACGTAGAGTGGTTCACTGGATCCCGTGATGGAGTTGGAGCCCCGGATCCTGATCGATGTGGCCCCGCCGGGCTGGCCCGAGTTTTGTGTCACCTGGACCCCGGCAATACGGCCCTGCAAGGCCTGGTCGATGTTTGTTGTAACGGAGTTCTTGAGCTGGTCGCTCGTAATCGAGGATACAGCCCCGGTCAGGTCGCTTTTCTTCTGCGTACCATACCCAACGACAACAACCTCTTCAAGCAGCTCGGAGGTTGTTTCAAGGTAAATGTTCAGGTCGCTTTCAGTCCCCAATTCCAGCACCTTTGTCGAAAAGCCGGTGTAGGAAATGTACAACCGCTCCCCTGTTTCGGCCTGGAGGGTGAATTTCCCCTCGAAATCGGTCACCGTCCCCCTGTTGACGGAATTCTCAACAAGGATTGTGGCACCGATCAGGGCCTCTCCGCCTGGCGACAACACTTTTCCTGTGATCGTGCGCAACTGGGCGTTCAACCCTGCGGTACTCAGCAGGAAAAGGAAAAGGAGCAGCCAATTTTGCCCCGGAAAGAATTTGTGTAAAGGTTTCATGAATTTCATTTTTTTGAAAATGAATGCAATTCGTTTAGACTTGGTATTCCCAAATCTATCCAGACAGCACCTGTACGATAGGGGAAAAATGTTCAAATCGCGGTGGTGAACAGGTCAGCCGATTATGCGCTATCGTGCTGATACCCAGAATCCCCTGTTTTTGAATCATCCGGGTATCCGATAATTGCCAGTCTGTCTTACCTTCACAAAGTGACCAAAGACAGCGGTCCAATGAAAGCTTCCATTCTGACTGTACTCCTGACCGCATCTGTATGCCTTCAGATATGGGCCGAGCCCGTCATTCACCAGGTCAATGTCCTGACCATGTCCACGGAATTGTATGGAAAATTTGAAATAGAAGTAGACCTGACGGCCGAATACACCAACCCGTTTGATTATGACCAGGTTTCAGTCACGGCGATATTCACCTCACCTGATGGGATTTTCATATCTGTGGATGGATTCTTTATGCAGGACTACACACTTAATACAACCACAGGCAACCTCATCCCAACTGGTTCAGGTGAATTCCGGATCCGCTTTTCCCCGGGAAAGCCCGGCATGTGGAGCTATGTGGTTTCTGTGGCCGATCATACCGGCTCTTCTAGCTCTGATCCCCTATTCTTCCAATGCGGCCCCGCCCTGACCGGATCGAACCATGGATTCGTGCGGACGGGTAACACCAACTACCTAAAGTTTGACGATGGGCAACAATATATCCCGATCGGGGAAAATATTGCCTGGCAGAACAGCAACACTTACCTCAATTACCGTGCATGGCTGGA
>JARQTN010000215.1:0-4437 GCA_029976695.1 Lewinellaceae bacterium | reverse complement strand
CGCTGGGGATACTCCAGGGCCATCCTGTGCTGGGAGCTGTTTAACGAGGTCCTCTGGACGGATGACTTCCAGCAGAACAAGGCACTTGTGGCCGAATGGCACTATGAAATGACGGATTACCTCAATGCTATCGACCCCAACCAGCACATCGTGACGACCAGCTATGGCGGGGACCTGGATGATCCCGATGTGTGGTCCTACCCGGATATCGGCTTCACCCAGACCCATATCTATATCAATACGCCGAATATCGAGCGGGCAGTAGCCAGCGCATCCCGGGCCCACCTGGACACATTCAACAAACCCACCTTGAATGGCGAATTCGGCCTTGGCGGAAGTGCTTCGCTGGCCAATGAAGATCCGGACGGCATCCATTTCCATAACTGTCTCTGGGGAGGCCTATTCAGCGGGGGGCTTGGCTCCGCGATGACCTGGTGGTGGGATAATTACATCCATCCGCGTGACCTGTATCACCATTTCTCAGGAATCGCAGCAATAAAGGATCAAATTCAGTTTGAGGCTGAAAATATGGCCCCCGCGAATGCGTATGTCTCCGGTGCCCCTGGCGACCTGGTCCTCACGCCGACTCTTGGATGGGGCATTATCGGGGATGAGGACATCACGATCGATGCAAACGGGGTGATCACGCCTGCCGGGGCAGGCCTGGGGCAGTTTCTGTACGGCGCCCAATGGAACACGCAATACCGCAGCCCGCCAACATTCGACGTGACATACCCGGCAGCCGGCCAGTTTACCCTGCGCACGGGCCCGGATGTGTCGACCAATCCGGTCATCAGCATTTGGCTGGATGGCGCACTTGAAATTCAGCAGCCAGCCGTGCCCAATACAAATTACAGCATTGATGTGCCTGCTGGTGAACATATGATCAAAGTAGATAATACCGGGACAGACTGGGTGACCATATCATCCTACACTTTCGAGGGGTTGGGATCGCAGGCAGATGTCTATATGCTGGCCTCACCCGAACAGGATTATGCTGCCGGGTGGGTGTTGAACAACAGGTATAACCATGTTTATGTCACAGAAAACGGGCAGCCAGATCCGGCCCCCGAATGCCAGGTGGTCATGGAGGGATTCGAGGACGGGAACTATACCGTAAGGTTTTTCGACCCCCTGTCAGGAGCCCATTCCGGCGATGGTACTGCAGCGGCAATTGGCGGCACTTTGACCATCCCCCTTCAGCCCTTCCTCTGGGATGTAGTCTTTATTGTCGGTGGAACTCCGGTTTCAACATCTTCCCCCTTGGAACAGCTTGAATTTACCATTTATCCAAACCCTGTCCGAACAGGAGACTATGTCACAATCGAAGTGCCTGGACCCCCGAACGATGAGAAACACTTCACGTTGCTGGATATGGGCGGAAGGGCCATTTTCCAAACGGAGACAAGTCAGGGGAAGGTTACCATTCCCACAACGCTGGCAGATGGATTGTACTGGATCAAGGTTGTTTCCGGTCAGAAAGCGGGGGCCCGGGCGATCATGGTCAAACACAATGAATAACGCATTGAAATATTTGACTTGCATCCGTCGTGCGATCCCTGCATGTTGACGGCATGGAAAATGTGGACTGGCATGCCTTTAAAAAACAATATATCAGGGGGAGTGATGCACACGCGGACCTGGAGGAACACAAAGAAATTGCACATGCACTGACATTGCTTGTCAGGCAAAAAATGGACTGGTAAACCCACATAAACTAAATTGACATGAAAAGGACCTGCCTGCTCATTCACATTCTTACCTTATTCATCCTCCCCACACAAGCCCAAAAATTTGAAGGGCTTGCCATGACGCCGCCCATGGGCTGGAACAGCTGGAACACATTCGGTACGGACATCAATGAAGACCTGGTAAAGGGTATTGCAGATGCATTCGTGGAATTTGGCTACAAAGATGCCGGTTACACTTATATCGTCCTGGATGATGGCTGGATGGCCAAGGAACGGGATGACAACGGCAACCTTGTTGCCGACCCGGAAAAGTTTCCCGCCGGCATGAAGGCGCTGGCTGATTACGTCCATTCAAAAGGGTTGAAATTCGGCCTGTACAACTGCGCCGGGACCAAAACCTGTGCGGGATATCCCGGCAGCCGGGGGCACGAATACCATGACGCATTGCTCTACGCAAGCTGGGGTATCGACTATTTGAAATACGACTGGTGCAATACTGGCGACCTGAATGCGGAGGAGGCGTACATCACGATGCGCGATGCCCTTTACGCAGCCGGGCGGCCTGTCGTTTTCAGCATCTGCGAGTGGGGCGACAATGAGCCCTGGAAATGGGGGAAAGATGTGGGCCACCTCTGGCGGATATCAGGCGACATCACCCCTTGCTGGGACTGTGAACTCGGGCACGGCAATTGGTCTTCATGGGGAGTCTGGCGCATCATCAATATGCGTGAAGGGATCCGCGCGGCATCCGGGCCCGGACACTGGAATGATTTCGACATGATGGAAGTAGGCAACGGGATGACAACGTCAGAGGACCGCGTGCATTTTGCCATGTGGGCCATGCTGGCATCGCCCCTGATCATGGGCAACGATGTCCGTATCCGCGATGAGGCAACGATCAAAATCCTGACCAACCGGGAAGTGATCGCCGTCAACCAGGACCCGCTTAGCAAACCTGCATTCCGCCTGATCGATGAAGGGGATTTCGAGATCTGGATCAAACCCCTTTCAGGCGACGACTGGGCGATGTGCTTTGTGAATATGACCAAATCGGAAAAAGCGCTTGATTTCGACTGGCACTTTGAACACATCGGCGACAATACGATCAACCGGACACTCGATATCCAGGCTAAAACATACGGGATTCGAGACTTGCACCTGCACAAGGAGATCGGATCGACTGGTGAAAAACTATCAGCTGTGATCCCGGGGCACGATTGCCTGATGATCCGGTTGACCCCATTGAAATAGCCATCAGACTATTGTATATTCAAAGAGGTCGGGCTCGAAATGATGGAGGGCTTTCGTGGATCCCTTGTCCGGAAAAACCCATTCGCAAAGGCTCGCCAGCAAAATTCTAAATTCAGTTATATGGAAACCATATTCAAAACCGTAGATGAATACATTGAAAGACAACCGGAAAAAACCAGGGAGATCCTGAACCGCATCCGGGCGCTTGTCCGGAAACACGCACCTGAAGCCTGGGAGGGAATATCGTACGGGATGCCCGGTTACAAGCTGAATGCAAAACCATTGGTGTATTTTGGCGTCCAGAAAAACCACATCGGGTTTTATGCGACCCCTTCCGGGCATGAAGCCTTTTCCGAGGAATTGAAAAAATACAAGCATGGAAAGGGTTCCGTACAATTTCCGAAAGACAAACCGGTCCCGTATGACCTGGTTGAAAGGATGATCGTCTATCGGGTAGAGGAAAACAGGGGTGGTTAATTACGAATGTTCAATTACGAATTACGGATAGTGGATAGTGGAAAATGGAAAATGGAAAATGGATAGTGGATAGTGGATAGTGGATAGTGGATAGTGGATAGTGGATAGTGGAAAAATGGAAATTTTGTGGTGGGGAACAAGGAATGATCCTGCCCCATGGGAAGAGCACGGGGCTTCAGCCCCGTGACCGGAATGGATGGATCGTATATCAGAGGAAGGTAAAAAAAGGAGCCCATACTGTCACCAAAATCAAAACGCAATATTAGCAGCCTGGTCCCGTTCGCTGTCATCTGGTTTATCTGCAGCCAGGTCTTATTGGTGGTGGAGATGGCTGCTGCAGATGGCTTGAGGAATTCAACCACCACTTTGATTCGTATAGAACCGAAGATTTACTTGGGCATGACATTTGCCATCTCGATGGTTGGGGGTAATCCGGGTAGACAGGTTGAATTTTCAAACAGTGAAATGGGGTGCCAAAAGAATTTCTCAGTGCAGAATTGATGTTATCTACCTTGCTTTCATTCCCTTTCTGTAAATTCATCTGGCAAGTCAACCATCAAAACAATTGGACTATGGTTTTGAAATTTTCTTTGACGCGTGTATTGTTTTTCCTCTCCCTGATGTTTTTTCCATTTTTCAGCCCTGCCCAGGATGTCCTCCCTTTCCAGGACCCCGAGCGGTCCATTTCCGAGCGGGTCAGGGATGTCATCAGCAGGCTGACCCCGGAAGAAAAAGTCTCCATGATGGTGCATGAGAGCGCCGGTGTCCCGAGGCTCGGCATCCCGGCTTATAACTGGTGGAACGAGGCCCTGCACGGTGTCGGGCGCGCCGGGAAAGCAACCGTATTCCCGCAGGCCATCGGGCTGGCGGCGACTTTTGACCCTGACCTGCTGCATCGCATTGGAGACGTCATTTCGACCGAGGCCCGGGCCAAATACAATGCAGCATTGAAAAGAGGGACAATGCAGCAATATACGGGGCTGACCTTCTGGTCACCCAATGTCAACATCTTCCGGGA
>JARQTN010000214.1 GCA_029976695.1 Lewinellaceae bacterium | reverse complement strand
TCAGCTTTCTATGAAGACATCTTTCCTGACCATGATCATTTTATGTACACTTTCCAGCGATGCTTTCTCCCAGTCATTAGAAAAACACCGCTGGAAAGACCGATTGCTTGTGCTCCATGCCGGATCCTTTTCATCCCCGGAGCTTCTTGAACAACTTGATATCCTGCACCTCGATACTGCCGGGCTGGAAGAGCGTAAACTTGTCGTCTACCAAATAGTGGGCAAGGAATATAAAAGGGGCATTTCATCCTCGGGCACTGTCCAAACATTTCCCCATTCGATCCGGTCCGATTCAGGGGAATTTACAATCCGGCTTATCGGCCTTGATGGCGGTGTGAAGCTTGAACAGAACCACCCGGTACACCTTGAAGAGATTTTCGCATTGATTGACCGGATGCCAATTCGGAGGGCTGAAATGAAGCAAAAAAGAAAAGGGAATCAAAGGGATAACTAATGTTTTAGACGTTAGTAACGAATAACCAAAACATTAGTTATTCTATGTATTTATCCCAGGAAAATCTCTTCATATCCCCTGCAAGTTACTCCCCGGTCAACACATACTCCTCACTCACAATCCCCTCTTTCTCCTTCAGCGTTTCCCAGGCCTGGTCCGCATGTGCCTGGATTTCACCTAGTACAGATTTGCCGGACTCATCTTTGAACAGGTGCCTGAACCTTCCCTGCAGTTCCAGGCATTTTTCCACCGGCACTTTTTGTGCAGGCTTCACATTGACTTTGTATGCCCGGTTTTCCACCTCGTAAAGCGGGAAGAGGTTGGACTCGACAGCCAGCCTGGCCACTTTGATCGAATCTGCCGGGTCTGTCTTATGCCCTGCCGGACATGGCCCGTCAACCATGATCATGCGGAAGCCCTTGATCTCCTTTGCTTTTTTCACTTTCCTGCGAAAGTCTTCCATGTAGGCAGGCGAGGCAGTCGCGACATAGGGGACATGGTGCGACTCCATAATACCGACCAGGTCCTTGGGCCAGGATTTTTTGTATTCCGGCAGTGGATCAGTCGTGGTAGATGCTCCATACGGGGTGGCTGTGCTTGACTGGATCCCCGTATTCATGTAAGCCCCGTTGTTATTGCAGATGTAGAGGATGTTCTCATTGCGGGCAGCAGCCCCGGAGACAGCGGCAAGGCCGATATCGAACGTTCCGCCATCCCCGGCCAGTACGACAACAGTCGCATCTTCTTTCCCTTTCCTGTCCAGACCGGCACGAATGCCTGTCGCAGTGGAAGCAGCGGCCGCAAAGAGTGTATGCACGACATTCCCCTTCAACGCATTCATGGGGTACTGGCCGACGATAATGCTAAAACAACATGCCGGCACGATGTACACCGTATCCTCTCCCAATATGCTTGAAATGTGCCGGGCGATCATCGACCACCCGCAACCACGGCAGCCCACGCTGCCGGAATACATCATTTCCTTTTCGATTTCGTATTTCAATGTTTGTTCGCTATCCATGGTTATTCATTATCAATCCAGATGATTTCGTTCGGGTCCTCCAGCTTCCTGTCGATGACCTTCTGTATCGTCACCGGGGGGATGTCTTTTCCGCCGAGCCCCGCAAATATGCCGTACAGTTTGAATTGATGCCCATAGAGCGCCCGACGCATTTCCTGGTGCAGGGCACCTTCATTGTCGCCCAGGAAATTCCTGTCCACTGTGATGAGCTGGCAGGTTTCCGGATCGATCCCGCTTGTCATAAGTAGATCCACGATGGATTTCCTCGGGAATGGTTTGAAGAGCCTGACTTTCAGGATCCCCACATCGGGATGATTGGTGACCACTCCACGCGCCGTCGTCGTGATCGTCGCAAGTGTGATCAGGATCTTTTTCGTGCCCGGATGAATGTTGATCGCCTCGATGGCCCCGTACGGACGTCCGAATTGATCGCCGAATGCTTTTCCGATCCGGTTGGTCAGGTCTTCCACCCTGTTGATATCTTTCCAGTATGTGTAGTTGAAATCTTCGTAATGCTCGGGCGAGACCATGCCGCCCATTGATTTCGGATGTGTTAGGTCGATCTCGGTTCCCCTGACCGGTTTTTCCGGTAGGAAAGCGTCGACAAGGTCCTGGTCGGGAACCCACACATTCTCACTGGTATGGCTCTGGTAAAAGGCATCCAGCACGACCATGACCGGGATGTCAAGTTCCTCCGCCAGGACATACCCCTGCAGGATCGAGTCCAGCACTTCCTGGCCGCTTTCCCCGTAAAATTGGACCCAGCCGGTGTCCCGCTGGGCAATGGAGTCGCTCTGGTCGGACCAGATATTCCACGGGATGGAAGGCCTGCCCACATTACAGACCACCATGGGCAGCCTGAAATGTGCAATTGCATGCAGCACTTCATGGGCATAGAACAAACCTTGTCCGCTTGTTGCCGTAAATACACGCTCTCCGGCCTGGGCTCCTCCCATGGCGGCAGCAAATACGGAATGTTCACTGTCCATGTTGATGAACGTGGCATCCATTTTCCCATTCCGGATCATCGTTGCGATGGATTCTATGATCGTGGTCTGCGGGGTGATCGGGTATGCCGGGATGAATCCCGCCCTTGACAACCTTGCCCCTTCGGCTGCAGCGAAATTCCCCTTCAGGATCTGCTGGGTGTGCCGGGCATAGGGTGGCCCGGGCTTATTCGCCCGGATTCCACCGGCTTTGGTTTCAGGTCGGGTAAAGTGTTTACTTCTCTCAATGACCGGTTCCATGTATTCAGGCATATTCTACTTCTTCTGATGTGAGTTGAATGGCTCCGCAAGGGCATTCTGCGAAACAGATGCCGCATCCCTTGCAGTAATCATAATCGATACGCAGCCGGTTGTGGTCATCATAATAGATCGCCGCATCCGGGCAGTAGTTGATGCAGTTCCCGCAATCGGAACAATCTCCGCAGTGGAGGCACCGGTTCGCTTCGGCAAGGACTTCCTCCCTGCTCAGTCCTGTAACGACTTCATCGAAATTGCCGGTGATCTCCTTCGGGATGATCTCCTCATTGTGATACCCCGGTGCCGGCAGGTAATAAGTAAAATTCATTTTTTCCGGAGTAACAATGCGATCCGCATTGGGGACATCGTTTGTGAATTCTTCCATTCTGAAAAAGGCATCCACTTCTTTTGCAATGCGGTTTCCGCTGCCGATGGATTCCGTCACTGTAGCCCCGCCAACCATGTCACCTGCACAAAAGACAGGGATGCGGTGCGATGACTCCAGCTGCCCGTGCTTTGGTTTCAGGTTTGTACCGCTAAATGCAAAGCTGTCGGGCTTCTGGCCGGTCGCCTTGATGACATGCTGCACCGTGATTTCCATTTCTGAGCCTGCAATCGGGATGGGGCGTCTGCGGCCTGACTTGTCCGGTTCACCCAGTTTCATCCTGGTCATAACGACTTTGAAATCGCGGCCATTCTTCATGATCGAAACAGGTGCGTGCAATAACTGCAGGGTGACCCCTTCCGCTTCCGCTTCCCTGACTTCACTCGGGATGGCAGGCATCTCTTTCTTTGAGCGCCTGTAATAGATCATCGAATCAGCACCAAGCCGACGTGCTGTACGTGCCACATCGATTGCCGTGTTACCTCCCCCGATAACCATGACCCGGTCTCCAGGCTGGATTCCGTTCCGGATTTCATGCATCTTAAAATCATGCAGGAATTTCAACCCGTCAAGTGCCAGTTCTTCGTTCGGGACGTACATCTGTGCACCAAGTGGTGAGCCGGTTGCGACAACGACTGCATCAAAATCGCTTTCCAGTTCCGCGAGGGTGACTTTCCGGTTTGATTGGATTTCTACGCCTGTCAGCACGATACGGTCTATTTCACGATCCAGCACATCTTCCGGGAGCCGGAATTGTGGGATCCCGATGCGCATCATCCCGCCGGGCTTTGAATGGGCCTCAAACACAGTGACGGGATACCCTTTCTGGCGCAGCCTGAGGGCAGCCGTCAAACCTGCGGGGCCGGAGCCAATAATGGCAATCTTCTCCTTTTGGGTGACGGGTTTTTGTTCGATCTCCTGGTCTGCAAAATGATCCCCCAGGTACCGTTCCATGCCGGCGATGTTCAGTTCTTCATCCAGGGCCAGGCGGTTGCAGTTCTGCTGGCAGAAATGCGGGCAAACCCTCCCGCAAACAGCCGGGAAAGGATTGGTCTGATTGATCACTTCATACGCCTCCTGGAGTTTGCCTTCTGATACATGTTTCACAAACAGCCTGACATCCGTACCTGCGGGGCAATTGTGTGTACAGGGAGGCGGATGGTCTCCAAATGTGGGCGTCACAACACGCCAGTTCCCCGTTTTGTTGATTGTCATGGGTTTGTCCCAGACAGGCACCCTGGCATCCGGTTCCCTTTTTATCCCTGAAGCCTTTTGGCTTTTGTCAAACCCGTTGGAGCGGGTGATTTGTTCCGGGTGGGAGAGGAGTTCCGGAAGGGTATAGCGTGCACTGGTTCCCTTGACTACACTGCTGAAGGCAATCCGGGCAGAACGGGCATTCGCATCCGGCTTTGCCGGTACATTTTCGCGGATCACTTCTGCCGCAAAATCAATGTTCTCATGGAATATGCGCATCATCGCCCCCATCATCGCTGCATTGACAATCGGCAGGGAAGCACTCCCCAATCCTTGCTTCACCGAGATCCGGGTGGCCGGGATGGTAAATACATTTTCAGCAATGTGCTTGAATTCGGAAGGGTGTTTATTGGAATTGATCAGGACAGAACCGCCGGAGCGCAGACCACCGAATACATCCATTTGCTCGATCAGGGATTCATCAAAAACAACGACGAGGTGTGGTGCATATACATTGCTGCGGTTCAGGATCTGGTCTTTTGCAAGACGCAGGAATGCCATGATCGGCGCCCCGGTGCGTTCCACACCAAATGCAGGAAATGCCTGCACCTGGTATCCACCAACTTTACTGAATATCTTGGCCAGGATCTCGAAAGCGGTGACCATTCCCTGGCCGCCCCTGGCATGTCCTCTGATTTCAATCATCTTTCGAAATTATCGTGTGAGTTCTTGCTTCAAAGAACGAAATGCGTTATGATTTCACCGCGGAAAGTAGGGGAATCATTGGTGTTTTTTGATGATTGTGGTCAGTAAAAAGGGGAACTTTGGTCAGCAGGACTGGGGGTGTTTATGCGTGGTTTTGTTTATTCGGCTATTGGCCTTTTGCCATTGGCCATTCGCTATTAGCGATCAGCCATTGGCTTGATATCAGCCGCGGTTTTCATACCGCGGTTACCTTCAATAAGCACATGATTTGCATCAATTCACATCCCATGAACCTATGTCCTCACTACTATTCAATCGAAAGCCGGCTTATAACAGCTCCTGCCCTCCACGCATTTGTCCGGGTGGACAAGTCCATTGTCCGGGCCGGAAGCGCCCGAGGATTTGATACACCAACAGATCGTGTTCGACTCAAACGGGATCATCCACGGGTTTTCTCCACCCTCCAGCATCCCATAAGGATTTTTCGCGCGCAGATATTTACAATATTTGGGTTGTTTTGATTCTTCCATACTACACAATTTCCATGATCGCCTCCCTGATGATCGCCTCAAACAGCGGGATCTTGTAGGCATTCTGACTGAGGGGTCTCGCCCGTTCCATCGCTGCAGTCGCCGCTTCAACAGCAACGGAAGCACTCACCTGTTTCCCCGTCAAGGTACGTTCAGCTGGCCTTGACCGCAGCGGTGTCGGTGCTGCGGCACCCAGCACAACTCTTGCTTCAGTGCATTTCGATCCCTGCATCTCCATCACAACAGCGACATCTGCAATTGACCAGTCGTAAGACTTCCTTGGTCCCTGCTTGATGTAATAGCTTTTCCTGCTGTCTTTGACGGGTGGCAGGTAAACACCCGTGATGATCTCATTGGCGCGCAGGATGTTTTCAGTTGTCGCATCTTCGCCCGGGCTGACGAAAAACTCTTCCATGGGCACGCGCTTCTCTTCACCCTTCCCGTCGGTTATGATCACTTCTGCATCAAAGGCCATCAGGGCTGTCGAAACTGAGGAGGCATGCACACTGACACATGTGCCATTGTTCATGATCGCGTGGTTCTCATTTTCACCCCGGCGTGCAAAACAGGTATCCCCGCCTTTACGCAGGCACTTATGGTCGATTGACCTGAAGTACCAGCAACGCGTACGCTGTGCGAGGTTTCCACCGATTGTGGCCATATTCCGAAGCTGCGGCGTGGCTGCCGATGCAACTGCCTGGTGGAGGGCCAGGTACCGATCCCTGATATAGGCATGCTCTTCGATTTCCGCCAGGGTAACGTTTGCACCGATGCGTACACTTTCATCCAGGTCTGCGGTGATCTCGCGCATACCCGGGATATTGCCGATATGGACAATGGTTTTTGGCTCAACCAGCCCTTCCTTCATGAGGTCAAGCAGGTCCGTGCCTCCTGCCTTGAAGACGGCTGCATTGCCGGTCCTGCTTGCCACTTCATTGGAAACTGTAGAATTGACCTGTTCGAGGGCATCTTCCACAGATTTCGCTTCATACCATTTGAATCTATTCATGGTGATATCTTATTGTTCAACTTTATTCAATGCTTTCAGGATACTTGCCGGTGTCATCGGGATCTCATACAGCCGCACACCGATGGCGTTGTACACGGCATTGGCTACTGCTGCAGCTGTTGCAATATTTGCCGGTTCTCCGATGCCATAAGCGTCTGTGGATGACCGTGCCGAATATTCCTCCACAAGGACAATATCGATGTCCGGGATTTCCTTGGCGTAGGGCATCCGGTACTGGTCAACATTGGCATTCATCATATGGCCGGTCTTGTTGTCCATTACCCGGCTTTCATACAAGGCATACGAAACACCCTGGATCACACCGCCATTCACCTGGCTTTCGATCTGTGAAATGTTTAGCGGCCTGCCGCAACTGTGGGCAGCCGTGATGCGCTCCACCTTCACGAAGCCTGTCTCGGTATCGACAGATACTTCTGCGAACTGGACCGAGCCGAGGTCACCGTATGCAAGGCCCCAGGGCTGCTGAAAACCGCCATAGTCATCAGAACGGCTGGCGGAAGCCTCGATCTGGCCTGTGCGCATCCTGCGCAATGCATCCCGCATGGAAATTTTCTTTGAAGCATCTTCCTTGTGCATGATCATCCCATCGGAAACGGTCAGCATGGAAGGTTCGGTCTCTAGTTGCGGAGCGACCTGGTTGAACAGTTTTTGCTTGACCAGGTAAGCTGCATTCCGTGCAGGAGGTGTGATCGCACCTGTGACAATACTGCCACCTGAGCCCGGTGCATCCGGGAATATGGTATCCCCGATCCTGACGGTAATGTCTTCTGCCTTGAGCCCCAGTTCTTCAGCGACGACCTGGGCCAGGATGGTTTTTGTCCCGGTCCCGATGTCCTGTACGCCGGAGCGGACTTCCACGGTCCCGTCTGAGTACATCTTGACCTCAACGGTAGAATCCAGGTTTACGAACCTGGGCCATGTCGATTGGGCAACACCGATCCCTTTCTTGATCCTGCCTGTATCTGAACCCGGGGGCCTGTACTTCCAGCCGAAGGATTTGGCACCCCTTTGCCGAAGTACCTTTCGTACTTCACTGGGATCGATCTTTTCCCTCAGGACAAGCGGATCCGTTTTGAGCATGTCTGCGATTTCGTCAATTGCCTGCTCAAGACCATAGGCGCCCTGGACATTTCCGGGGGCCCTCCATGCGGCTCCGGGGCCGGCATGTGTCAGTACGTCATATTGCTCGGTCGAAAAGTTCGGGCATGTGTAGAGCCCCTGTGCGATCCTGCCGACACCTGCCCCGAGTGCTACGCCCGCCGTACCATGGGATTTTTGCTGAATGGCAGTAAGTGTCCCATCTTTCTTCGCACCGATCTTCAAATGGTGGATCGAATTCGGCCTGTTCCCCTCGGCAATGTGTTCCTCTTTCCTGTCCAGCATCAGCCAAACCGGACGACCGGATTTTCGTGAAAGTTCTGCAGCCATCGGGCCAAAAGTCCCGGCACTGTGCTTTGCACCGAAACCACCGCCCATGAATTCGCAAATCACCCGCACCTTGTTCTTCGGCAGGTCGAAATAGGAAGCCAGTCCGTCCCGGACGCCCTTTGTGCTTTGCGTGGAAGCATAAACCGTCATCTGGTCAGGTTTCCAGTCGATGACCACACCGTGCGTTTCCAAAGGTACGTGTGTATGTACCTGCGTGCGGTATGTCCTGTCCAGGATGACATCCGCCTCGCTGAAGCCCTGGTCGAGGTCACCCCGGGCACCACCCAGGAAACTTGAAGTGGTCGGTCCGCGCAGGTTTCCCTTTCCTTCACTGCCATCGTGTGTGACGCCCACATCGCCACCATCGGTTTGTTCACCGATCGGTTCTTCATACACGAGGGGCGCACCTTCCTTCATGGCCTCTTCTGTATCGATCACGAAGGGCATGGTTTCGTATTCCACTTCGATCAGTGCAACCGCTTCTTTGGCAATATCCAAAGAGTCTGCAGCGACACCGGCAAGTGGTTGGCCGGCATATTTGACGTCCTGGTATTTCGAACCTTCATCATCTGAGGTAAAGACATGTACGGCGCGCACACCAGGATGCCTTTCCGCTTTGGACGTATCAATGGAAAGGATTTTGGCATGCGGCACATTGGCCCGCAGCATTTTCGCGTAAAGCATGCCCGGCAATTGGATATCCGAGGTGTATTTGGCGCTACCGGTCACTTTTGCCAGTGCATCGTTGCGCCTGATGCGCTTTCCGACAACTTTCAGCTTGTCATTAATGGGCCATGCAGGTGGTTCGTCATTTGGGATTTCCCTTTCAATTTCACCTAAATTATGGCCTGGTATCCCGTGGGGGAATATTTCTTTTCTTTTATCCATGTTATTTCATTTTTTTGGCGGCATCAAGGGTTGCTTTGAATACGTGCGGGTAGGTACCGCATCTGCACAAGTTGCCGCGCGTGGCATGTTTTACATCTTCAAGGGTCGGATTCTTTTTGTTTTCCACAAGGTGGACACAGGACATGATCATGCCTGGCGTGCAGTACCCGCACTGGGAGGCGTCATGCTCGATGAAAGCTTCCTGGACCGGATGCAGTTCGCCATTTTTAGAAATGCCTTCGATGGTCGTGACCTCCTGGTCGCCCACATCCATGGCCATGGTCATGCAGGAATTTACCGGTTTGCCATCCAGGTAAACGGTGCATGCGGAACAGGAACCGCGATCGCAAACAACTTTTGTGCCTGTCAGCCCCATATGGTCTCGCAGTGCGGATGCGAGCGTTGTGCGTGGCTCACAAATAATGTCGCGAATAATGCCATTGACTTTCATGGAAACCCGGACCGCATCCGGGCCATACGACTCGCCTTTTGGTGGACCGAATTTGCCGTCAAATGCGAGCAAACCGGAATTGACCATCACGGTGCCGGCAGTTGTGAGACCGGCGCCTTTCAGAAAGCCCCTCCTGCTTAACGATGTTTTGGCTTTCTTTTTTTCGTTCTCTTCCATATGATTGAAATTCGAGGATTTGTAAAGAAGTCAGGGAAGATACTAAAATAAGCAACCATTCGGAACTCGTCAAGGGGAAAGGTCATTGACGCGGCGTGTTTCCGAAAAATTCATCCCATAAGATGGTCCTGCCCTCTTTCGCAGCATATTTCGCCAATTCCAGGATCTGGTTCACGATGAGGTTGTTCTCAAGGGAAGATAGGTCATACGGCTGCATAAGGATCTTACCGTTGATGATGCTGGCCAGGTAGGCAAAAGGGTCGTTTACCTCCTCTGCCATAGAGTCCGCCTTTATTTCGAAAGGGCCATCGGGCTCGTGCAGCAGCATCTCCATATCCAGGGCGTTCATGCATTTTACATACCCGGTCGTCCCGTAGATCTCCGTTTCCTTCCGGTTATGGGACCAGTTCCAGGATGCCTGGATCACCACCTGGGTTTTCGGGTAGGTCAGGATGATGATGGCCTCGTCTTCCACATCCGGGTACATGTGGGGTTTGATCTGCTGGGTTACACAACTTACCGAGCGGGGTGTTTCTCCCTGCATGAACCAGGTGGCCAGGTTCGCCCCGTAGCAACCGAAATCAGTCAACACCCCGCCACCGTTCAGTACCGGGTCGGTGAGCCACTCGAGGAACTCCTCGTTGCATCCGATCTCGATCGGGCCGGAGTGCCCGGTGTAGAAAACGAGTTTGCGCAGGTCCCCGAGCTTGTGTTCCCTGACAGCTAACTGATAGGCTTCCTTGTGGCTTCCATACCATGTCGTTTCATAATTTGTCAGGAGTTGAATCCCGTGCTTCTTTGCCAGGTCAGCCATTTTCCGGGCGTGTTCCAGAGAAACGGCAAGGGGTTTCTCCACCATGACGTGAATGCCCCTTGGTGCGCAATATTCCACGACTTTCAGGTGGTCGTAAATGGTATTGAATGCCGTGACTGCCCCGGGTTTTGTTTTTTCGATCATTTCCTCCATGGTATCGAAGACCAGATCCATGGAATATCCATGCTGCTCGCTGTACCGCTGTGCCAGTTCACGGTTTGGCTCGACGATCCCGGCAATTTCGATATCGCCCCTGTCTTCCCTGCCCAGGATCCAGTGTACATGGGCATGGACGAGGCCAATGACCCCAATCCGCAAAGGCTTCTCCACCGGGTCGGAAGTGATGTGCTGATTGAGGTGGGCCATGCGCTTTGTTCCAGGATGATTTTCTTTAGCGTTGCCCTGCGGCATGGCGCTCAGGAAGAAAGAAAAGAGCATGAGTATGTGCAAGCTGGATAGCTGACCGGAAGAAATGTGGAATAAATGAAAGAAAGGATTGTGTACCGGGAATTGACTCTGCATGGCAATTTCAATAAATTTAGATCTGATCAATCAATTCATGACAAGATGCAAAAGAAAATTGGAATCCTGGGGTCCGGCACAGTGGCAAAATCACTGGGTGCGGGATTTTTGAAACGTGGTTTTGACCTTATGCTCGGAACGCGTGATTCCTCAAAGCTTGAGGACTGGATGAAGGGTGATGGCAGCGGGAGCAAGGTGGGCACATTCGGCGAGGCAGCAGCGTTTGCCGACATGGTTGTACTGGCGGTAAAAGGCACAGCTGCAAAAAGTGCACTCGACCTTGCTGGTGCAGGCAACCTGGAGGGAAAAACAGTAATTGATGCCACCAACCCGATTGCGGAAGCTCCCCCGGAAAACGGTGTGCTGCAATTCTTTACGGACTTGAACCACTCGTTGATGGAAGAGCTCCAGGACGCGTTTCCAGCTGCACATTTTGTGAAGGCATTCAGTTGCGTGGGAAGCCATTTTATGGTGGATCCACCGTTTGACTCGAAACCGACCATGTTTATCTGCGGGAACGAGGAAAATGCCAAGGCTGAGGTCCGGGCAATTCTCGATGACTTTGGCTGGGAAACAGAAGATATGGGCGGTGCTGAATCGGCCAGGGCGATCGAGCCTCTTTGCATGTTGTGGTGCATCCCGGGGTTTCGCGAAAACAAATGGTCGCATGCGTTCAAACTGTTGAAAGTATAGGGTTTTCGACAAAATCCTTTTGCTTTCCGATAGGTGCACTCCAGTTGTTTCACTCGAATGGTGAAAGTTGTCCTATCTTGCCCAAGGACAAATCCTGTACAAAATGAAATTTCCGTGTTCTATCCTGAAAACTGCCACGCTGTCGTTTTTTGTTTTTCTGATTGCCATGAGCTGCACCCCTGCGGGACAGCATGCAGCATCGGCTGAGTCCGGTGCCGATGCGGGTGCGCAACCTTTCGGTGAAATTGCCTATGATTCGGTCAAGGCAAAGTTGTATGGTGCTGATGACTACGGGATGAAAAAGTATGTGATGGCGTTTTTGAAGCGGGGGCCGAATACGGAACTCGATTCTGCTGAATCCGCGCAACTGATGCGTGCGCACCTGGACAATATCAACCGGATGTCTGAGGAAGGAACCCTGGTGCTGGCTGGCCCTTTTTTCGGGAACGGGGATTTGCGGGGCATCTACATTTTTGATGTGGATACCCTGGCGGATGCGGAAGCATTGACCAATACAGATCCAGCCATCCGGGCCGGCCGGCTTGAAATGGAACTGCTGGAATGGTACGGTTCTGCTGCCTTGCTTGACCTCAAGGATCGGCATGCGGCGTTGGCCAAAAAGAATATTTGATGAATCAATTAAACTGTTTCCGTTTTTACGGCTTTTTATTCGTTATGACCTTATCGCTACACACAACAGGGCAGGAAGACTCCGGATTGCCCTACCGAACAATACCAGATTATCCTGATTCGTATGAAGCCCACACGGTTGCGGCCCGCATGGTGGATGGCCTTGGTTTCAGGTATTACTGGGCCACAGAGGGTTTGCGGGCGGAGGACCTTTCATACAAACCGAGCGAGGAGGCACGGACTTCGATGGAGACGCTCAAACACATTCATGGCTTGTGCAATGTCCTTCTGAATGCGGTCATGCACAAACCAAATATCCGGGCAGCGGAAAAGGAATGGTCATTTAAAGATTTGAGGAAAGAAACCCTGTTGATGATCAACTCAGCCAGCGACCGGTTGAAATCTGCCGGGGATGGCGAGATGAATCACTTCAAGATCATATTCATGCGCGGGGAGGAGACTTCGGAATTCCCGTTCTGGAACATCCTGAACGGTCCGCTGGCGGACGCCCTGTGGCACGTCGGACAGGTCGTTTCGATGCGGCGGGGTTCAGGTAACCCGATCAGCCCAAAGGTGAGTGTGTTCAGTGGGCGGGTGAGGGAGTGAAGTGTCGGGTGAAATCGCTGGAAGCCTTCGTAAAAATTGGGGATAACTAATGTTTTAGACTTTAGTTACCGGGCTTGTTTAATTGTCAAAATATTCATCATAACGGTCAGGAGTTCCCTTTCCGAACAGCACTGAATTCCTCATTCCATTTTTTTGCCAAATGAATCATACAGGATTGATTTTTATGTGTGCACCGGACACTCATCGGATTTCCCATGCGTACAATAAAAAGATGCCGAAACTTCTGCATATACAGATGGACCACGAGCAGAAAATCTAAAGAATACCACTGGTTTTTTCAAAAAAGAATCATCCTGCTGGTTGATGGCCATCATTGATTCATTTGTTGAATTCAAGGAGTTTTTCTTCCATGAAAAAGTGGGTTGCGTTGCTCATCTCATGTGTTTCACTGATCACGGGGGTGCTGATTTACTTTACCCAGCGTGATGTGCTATCCCCGGTACTATATTATTTGAAGGGAAGTCTTCCGGTATCCTTTACAAACCAACTGCAGGAAGTCTCCGCTTTTCTCAATTTGCCTGGGTGGGTTATCCACGCTGCACCGGATGGCCTCTGGATGTTTGCACTCTGCCTCGCTATCTGGGTGATCTGGGATCTGAAAAGAAGCCGAAAAGGAATGCGCTGGTTTATCGCCTCCGGCAGCGTGGGAATACTCTTTGAGTTTGCCCAGGCATTCGATCGAATACCTGGTGTGTTTGACTGGAAGGATCTCGTAGCCATGATCCTCGGGGCCTTTCTGTCCATATTTTTCACAATTAAATCTTGATGAGAATGAGGATTACAAAAAAAGATTTACTCTCCATAATATGGATTTGCGGCTTCTTCCTGATTGCACTTGCTTCTGTCCCACCCATTCAGTTTC
>JARQTN010000213.1:6597-13658 GCA_029976695.1 Lewinellaceae bacterium | reverse complement strand
GTGCCTCATAGGAAAGTTCGAGCAGCATCCTTTGCTGGGGATCCATATTTTCTGCCTCCGCCGGGGATATCCCGAAAAAAAATGGATCGAACCGGTCAATTTCATCCAGGAAACCACCCCAGTAGGATATCGCCTTGCCGGGTACTGTCGGATCAGGATCGAAAAATCGGTCCTTCTGCCACCTGTCTTCAGGCACCTCGCGGATCGCATCCACCCCGTGGGAGAGCAACTCCCAGAAGGCAGCCGGGTTTTCCGCTCCCGGAAACCTGCACGACATCCCGATAATTGCAATCGGTTCGTTCTTCGTCCACTGGCCTTGTTGGTCAGGACCAGTAGAGCCCGCTTGTGCGGCGGCATTCTCTTCGGCCAGATAGCGGGACAGGGAGATGATGTTCGGATAATCATACGCCAGGGTAGGTGACAACCTCCTCCCCAGGAATGTTTCAAGATCCCCGGAAAGCGTGATCACGTCCAGGGATGAAATGCCATAATTTGCGAAGGGTTCCCTGATGTCGATCTCACTCGGATCCATGTCAAGGATATCGGCAATCTGCCTGATCAGCCAATCCTGTATTTCTTTAACTTTCAAATCATCTGATTAAGGAGTTCTGAAATCATGTCCTGTCCATCCATCCATATCCGGTCGTAACTGTGTATCGGGAAGGCCGGCAACCGGACTACTTCTTTGACCTTTTCCCTCCCACCTGCATTTGCCAGAAGGATGTCATCCCTGGCCTGCGGTCGGGTACCGACTGCACATCTTCAGTACTCATCTTCTTCCACATCAGCGGATATGCCTCCACCGGCGGAACCGGGTCCATGCTTTCAGTTCGGCGGATCTTCTCGTTTGCTTTTTCGATGTAGGGTTTAAGCTGCTCCTCTTTCAACCGGATGCGTTTGGCTTCCCTTTCCTTGAACTGCGGCAGCACCTCCCTGCCAAATAGCTCGAGAGATGCGCAGATATGCTCGTGTTTGTAATTACCGCTCTGCTGCAAAAAAATCAACTGGTCCACACCTGCCTCTTCAAGTGTCTTGAAATTCTCAATGAGGTGGGCAGGGTTGCCAATGCCCCGCATGCCGGCTTTTTTGCGCGTACGCTCGATCTGCTGGAGAGCAGTATCAGGCTTCTTTTTAAACTCCTGCCACAAATCGGTCCGGCCCGGTACATGAACACCGTCGCGCCAGTAGTGACCGAGGCCATAGGCAAAAAACTGGGCACCTTCCTGGCCGCGGTCCACAGCCGTTTCGTGATCTTCATGGCACATAAAGCCGGTCAGCATGGCCACATTCGGGTTGACCGCCTGGCCAATCGGGATACACTCATTCTTGAATGTCTCGTAATACTCGTCGACCCAGAATTTCGCCTCCTCGGCATTGACAAAGGCAAAGGTCAGTGCGCCGATCCCGAGTTTTGCGGCCAGTTTCAGGCTGTCCCGGTTGGAACATGCGGACCAGATCGGCGGGTGCGGTTTCTGAAGCGGTTTGGGCACAATATTCCTGTGCGGCATGGAAAAATACCTGCCCTCATATCCCGGGTAGGGGTCCATCGTCAGCATCCGCGCCGACTCCCGCAGGGCTTCTTCCCACATGGGGCGCTTATCCACGAAATCGACACCAAAACCTTCGAGTTCAATGCGCGAGCCGGACTCCCCTGTTCCCCATTCTACGCGACCATTGCTCAGGATGTCCAGGGTGGCGATCCGCTCTGCGGTCCTTGCCGGGTGGTTGAATTTCGGAGACATCACCACGATGCCATGGCCCAAACGAATATTTTTCGTTCGCTGGCTGCAGGCGGCAAGAAAGACGGCCGGTGCCGAGGAATGGCAGTATTCTTCGAGGAAATGATGCTCCTGCACCCAGACGTAATCGATCCCGATCCTGTCGGCGAGTTCGACCTGCTCAAGTGCTTCCCTGTAGAGCCTGGCCTCATCACCCTCCTTCCACGGGCGGGGCAGCTGCATATCGATAAAAATGCCAAATTTCATATCTGTGAGATTTTTTTCAAGGTTCCGTCAAGGTATTGCTTTCGGCAAAGGAAATGCCTGATCTTTCCGCTCGTTGTCCGGGGGATACCACCGGGGAGGGTCAGCCGGATGTCATCGACATGCAGTCCATGGTGATCTGAGATTGCGCGCCTGATCGAATTCTTCATCCGGGCTTCATCATCTATGAGCCGGTGTTTGACTTCGATGACTGCGACCATCCGCTCGGGGCCCTCGTGATCCACGGAAAAGACCGCACAACCGGCGGGCCAGATTGCCGGGTGCACCCCCTGGATGGTCCGCTCAATATCATGGGGGTAGTGGTTCTTTCCCCCGGAGATGATCAGGTTTTTGATGCGCCCGGTAATGTACAATTCCCCGTCGTCAAAAAAACCGAGGTCGCCGGATCGCAGGTACGGCCCTTCCCCGCTGCCTGCGAGGTAGGCATGGTAGGCCCTGTCTGTTTCTTCAGGTTTATTCCAGTATCCTTGCGTGACACACGGGCCCCTCAGCCAGATTTCCCCGATCTCCCCCCCGGGACAGGTGGCATGCGTATCCGGGTCAACGATCCTGAGGTCCTGGGCAGGATTCAGGTTCATGCCGCAGCTCACCAGTGTTCGCGTATCTTTCCCGGGGGATTCCTTTACCTCCACCCGGTGGTCTTTGATCGCATCGCTGACGAGGTGCCGCACCCGGGGCGGCCGCGACTTTGGACCGCCGGTAACCATGAGTGTGGATTCAGCCAGTCCGTAACAAGGCAGAAAGGCTTCAATGCGAAACCCGCACGGCTTGAAATACCCGGCAAAACGTTCCAGCGTCTTGTGATATACGGGCTCTGCACCATTGAATGCGACATCCCAGGTACTCAGGTCAAGCAGTTCGAGCTGGTCCGGCTTGATTTTCCGGACACACAGGTCATAGGCGAAATTCGGGCCACCGCTGACCGTCGCGCGATGCTGTGAGATCGCATTCAGCCACCTGAAGGGGTTTTGGAGGAACATCATGTGCGGCAGCAGGGTCACCGGCAAGCCGGTATAGAGCGGCTGCAAAATGCCCCCGATCAATCCCATGTCGTGGTACGGGGGAAGCCAGATCACCCCATGGCTCTGTCGGGTCACGCCAAAGCACTTTTCAATAAGTGCCATATTGTGGATGAGGTTTTGATGGCTCACCATGACCCCTTTGGGGATTGTCGTGGAACCCGATGTGTACTGCAGGAAAGCAATATCATCGTCGCTGATATCGGGCTGCACCCAGTCATCTGCATGGTCATCCCGTGCCGTATGCCCCGGAACGATCAGCTCCATCCTTTCAAAACCGTCCAGGTCACGTGATTGGATAACATCCCGGAGAAGTGCATGGATTAGCGCCACAGCGGGTTTGGCATCCTTTACGATTCGGATGATGACCGGGAGGTGTTTCTGGGGACGTGTGGGATGCGGAGGAATGGCAGGAATTGCGGTCATGCCGGCCAGGAGGCAGGCATAAAATGCAATAATGAAGTCGATACCGGGAGGAAACAGGACCAGGACCCGGTCCTCTTTTCGGGCAAATTGCTGGAGTGTCGCGGCAAGGGAAAGCACACGCCGTTCAAGCTCAATATGGGTCAGGGTGACTTCCTCTTTTTCTCCATCTTCAAGAAAACGAAATGCAAGCTGATGGGGTTGCTCCCTAGCCCTTGTCCTCAGGATGTCTGCTAATGAGGCATGTTCTCTCAGCATATGGATACGTTTTAGGTCCTCCATTCCGGAATGCCCCAATACAGTTGATCAGGGGTCCAAAATGTTCTGTGATCTCCATCCGCGATCAATCACAATCCAATTTTGATCCGGGGTGCAGCAAGCAAAATATGAGATCTGATTGACCGAAAAATTTACCCGGATATTTAGATGAGCTTCCTTATTTCTGCGTCCTCCCAATGAATGATTTTTCGCAAAATCACAATTGGGGACCGTTCTGTCCGAATCAAGTGGGGTACCGGTGTCCTATACTGTGTTTAAGGTAAACAATAAATCAGACCTTTTCAAAAAAAAATATGAAAATGGAAAAATGAACAAAGCACCTGTAAGGAACGGGGAAAAGTCACTTTGAACAGCTCCTGGACTCGATCACTGCAGGGTATCCTGTCTGCATCCAAGCTGCAAGTGGCTTTTCCGGGTGAAATGGCTGAAGGTTTCGAGATTTCACCGGAAAACCCCGAAGGAGCAGGACAATATTGCGTATATTGATAGCAAAAGAGCCCTGATGAGCGATCGGCAGAACACCTTGATTGAGAGCATCGGCATTTACCTCCCTACCCATTCCGTTTCAACAGGTGAGATCATGGAAGGGTGTACCCACCCGATCAGGTTTCCAATCGAAAAAATTACCGGGATCAAATGCCGGAGTGTTGCAAGCAAAAATGAATTCTCGATCGACCTTGCGCGGAAGGCAGTGGAAGATTGCTTTTCAAATTCAGCGTACGCTCCGGAAGATATCGACCTCCTGATCTGCTGCAATATTTCAAGGTATGATGCATTGGACAGGGTGACGTTCGAACCGGGCACAGCAGTAAAACTGAGGCATGAATTCGGATTCAAAAAAGCCATTGTATTTGACCTCTCCAACGCTTGTGCCGGCATGTTTACAGCGATCCATATCGTCGATGCCTGCATGAAATCCGGAATCATCGACCGCGCCATGGTTGTCAGCGGTGAGTATATCACCCACCTCGCGGACACGGCACAACGGGAAATCGAAAGCTATATGGATCAGCGGATGGCGTGTCTCACCCTCGGTGATGCCGGGGCAGCGGTCATTCTCGAGCGTTCTGCAGATGCCCGATCGGGTTTCCAGGCCATCGACATCCTGACACGCGGAAGGTACAGCCCATTTTGCATTGCAAAGCCAGCCGAGTCCGGTGGCTGGGTCATGCATACCGATTCGGTTAACCTCACCGGGGTCGCCGTAAAATCCGGTGCCGGGCACTCGACGGAAATCGTGCAAAGATCCGGCTGGGAACCAGGTGCATTCCAGCACCTGATCATGCACCAGACTTCGAAAATGAGCCTTCAAAGTGCCATGAAGGAAATCAACAGCTTGTATCAAAAAGAGATCTGCAACAATGAGAATACAGTAAACAACCTGGAAATCCGGGGGAATACTGCGTCGACATCCCATTTTGTCGCGTTGGCTGACCTGCTCAGGGAAGGCCGCATCAGCAAAGGTGACCGAGTGATTTTCAGCGTGTCCGCTTCCGGCCTGACGACGGGGACCGCTTTGTACGTTTTTGATGACCTACCCACCCGCATGGCCGAAGGGTTGCCCGGCAAAATGAAAACGGAACCACCAGCTGAAAAACCAACCGGGACCGGGCATGTGCGGAAACGCGATCTGATCGAGGTGGAGAGTGCCGGCATTTCGCACGAAGGAGAACCGGTGGAAAGAGATTCCATGTCCCTGCTTAAGAAAGCCGCATCGCATTGCCTTGCACGTTCGGCATACGATCCCGGTGACATTGACTTATTGTTGTTTGCCGGGATCTACAGGAATGAACATGTACTTGAGCCGGCCTATGCGACTTTTATTGCCGGGGAAATGAAAATGAACGATGTCATTTCCGGGGCTTCAGAAGGCCAGACACTGGCATTTGATGTGTTTAATGGCTCTGTGGGGTTTTTGAATGCCTGCTTTGTTGCACAGCAAATGATTGCCTCGAGGAAATGCCGGAATGCCATGATCATCGCCGCAGAATCGATTGATGATACCGCCCCGGGACCAGAAAAACACCATGGCATTCGGGAGACAGGCGGAGCCCTGATCGTACAGCAGGGATCTGAGCGGAAAAAAGGATTTTCAGCATTCCACTTTTCCTATCCGGAAAACGGGGTCGAATTGTACCGTTCATATGTAGATACCGGCAAGCCCGGAACCCCTGTTTTGCACATCCTGAAAAATGCACACCTGGAGGAGGCTTACCTGGCTCATATCCCGTCCGCTGTTGAAACGCTCCTCGCCCGGGAGGGGATCGATCCGTCCCGGGTGGCCCTGTTTATCCCGCCACAGATATCCACGTCATTTATCAATCGGCTCAAAGAAAAAATGGATATCGCAGATGCCCGATTCATTGATGCAACGGGTGGGGGACCGGACCTGTTTTCCGCTTCCATCCCCTATGCTTTCAAAGAGATTACCGAAAAGCAACTTGCCACAGAAGGCGATCTTGGAATTGTGATCTCCGTGGGATCGGGGATCCAGGTTGGATGCGCTGTCTATCACTTTTAATTCCGGAATTATGCGCACACGTACGAAATCCATGCTTCCCCCGGGGCCGAAGGAGTCAATCCCCATGCAGCATTTTTTCTCATTCAGAAAAGACAAACTCCAATTCCTGAAAAAGATCGCGGAAGAATACGGAGATATCGTGTACTTCTCAATCGGGCCAACCCGTGTTGCACTGCTCAACCATCCGGACCTGATCCGCGATGTATTGACGACACACCAGGACAAATTTATCAAGGGACGGCCACTGCAATTGGGCAAGCAAATCATCGGCAACGGGTTGCTGACCAGCGAAGGTGAGTTTCACAAATGCCAGTCGCGGATCATGCAACCGGCCTTCCACCGGAGAATGATTGACTCCTATTTCCCGGAAATGAAGGCGTGTGTGGCGTTTGAACTGGACCAATGGAGGGACGGCATGCAACTGGATGTCCTGGATGAGATGATCCACTGGAGCACGATCATTGCCGGCAAGGCATTTTTCAATGCGGATTTCAGGCCAATCGCCCAACAGATAAATCACGCTTTGAAGCAGGCCATGGGGGTTTTCGAAAGGGTTTCCATTCCCTTTTCAGAGACATTGTTCAAACTGCCGATCCCGGGGACTATTCGGTTCAATAAAGCGAAGGCTTATCTCGATTCTATCATCTACCAGCTGATCCGGGACAGAAGGAAGCAGCCCCTGGCCAGCCGGGAGGATGATTTGCTGACCCTGTTGTTGCGGGCCCAGGAAAACCAGGGATGCGCGCATGGCATGAGCGATGAACTCATCCGGGACCAGGCACTCACCATCCTCCTGACTGCATTTGACACAACCTC
>JARQTN010000213.1:0-6497 GCA_029976695.1 Lewinellaceae bacterium | reverse complement strand
AGCCCGTATTTGATCCACCATGATCCCAGGTTTTACCGCGACCCCGACACCTTTGATCCCCACAGGTGGGATGATGTCGAAGCAAGCGCAAAAATGAAGTATCTGTATTTTCCCTTCAGCCGGGGTCCCCGGGCGTGCATCGGGGAATCATTTGCCTGGCTCGAAGGCATGCTGATCCTGGCGACAGTAGGGCGCAATTTCCGGCTGGAACATGTCCCCGGACACCAGTTGCAAATCCTTCAGCAAGTCAACCTCAGGCCGCGATCCGGCCTCCGGATGACTATTCATGGCCGGACATGACAAAACACGCAGAAATGAAAACCGTACATCAGGGAAATGGTGGAACGAATGACTGGCATCCCGACATATTACCCGGCACCCTGCATATCTGGCATGCCTGCATTGACCTCCATCACGGCGAGAGGCAAAAACTGGAGAAACTGCTTTCCACAGCTGAACGCGCAAAGGCAAACCGGTACCATTTTGAAAAACACAGGAACCGGTTCATTTGCGGGAGGGGCATCACCCGGACCATATTGGGAAAATACCTCGGCATTGATCCTGCACAGGTCAATTTTCAAATTCTCGCCCATGGAAAGCCCGGGCTGGCTTCCATCCATGCCTCCGCACAACTATGTTTTAACCTTTCACATGCCAACGAAAGGATGCTCCTTGCAGTGACGCCCGGGGTCGAGACGGGCATTGATCTTGAATACGTGCGCGATGATATCAATGCAGGATTCATTGCTGAAAGGTTTTTCTCGAAAGCGGAGATCCAATCCATTGCCGGGCTTGACCCATCGCGCAGAACGCATGCATTTTTCCAGATCTGGACAAGGAAAGAGGCATATATCAAGGCAACGGGCAAAGGGCTTTCATTTCCTGTGCAGCAACTTGACCTGTCAAACTTCAAGCAGGATTCATGGACACAAATACCGCAGCAGGCAGGCCAGCCCGCCCATTGGTACGGGATGGATATCGATCCTGGCGCTGGCACATTTGCGGCAGCACTGGTTACTTCAGGGAAAGACCATGCGATTGCGCATTTCAGCTTTAATGAGTAAATAATGCGGGGAGATGAATTGCCTGATGCCCTTGACCCGGGTGCAAGCGCTAAAGGCTACATAAACTTCCGAATCATGGCCGGGACCAGGACCAGGTCGGCCACCATGGCCATCAGGAGGATAAAACCCACAAGGATTCCGACGATATACGAATCCCTGAAGCTAGAAAAGAGCAGCACAGAAAAGGCCAGCAGCAGGATCAGGCTGGTGAGGAATACGGCCCGGCCAGTTTTCTGCAAAGTGCTGGCCACCGCCTGTTTTACATCGCCCAATTGCATAAATTGAATCCTGTAATTGGCCAGGAAATGAATCGTATTGTCCACAGCAATCACAAATCCGATCGTAAAATGGATGGATGTGCCATAGCGCAATTCGATACCGGAAAGGGACATTAACCCCGCTGCCAGGATGAGCGGGAAAACATTTCCCACCAGGGTGATGACAACCATCTTAAAACTGCGAAACATCAGCGCCATGACCAGTGCGATCGCTCCAAGGGCCATGAACAGGCTTGTAAACAGCCCCCTGATGCTGTACACCTGCATTTTGTCAAACATATAGGTTGAGCCGGTAAACCTCAGCTGGACGAGTGAAGAATCCAGCTGCTGGCTGATGAATTGCCTGATCCCATCATTGATCCGACCGGCTTCCAGCCTGCCCGGATCAATCATCCTGGCATACAGTTTACCCATGGTTTTCTCTTTATTCAGCACACGGCCAAACAGCCCAGGGCTGCTGTCTGTCCTGGCTGATTCCTGCCTATGGATCATATCATCATTTTCCTGGAGCCGGTATGCGGAAGGGTTGCCCGAACTCCAGTATTTATTGAGGCTTTTATACATCGTAACGGGAGAGAAAACTTTCCTGATCTCCGGGATGGAGTCCAGGTAGCCATGCAGTTTTTCAATTTCCCTCAAGATCGGGACTTTATCCAATGTGCCCTGGTCCGGTGTCGTGATGGCCAGCTCAATTGTCCGCATCCCGGAAAGGTGCTCCTCAAAGTAAAAAAATGCCCTGTTGACCGGATGGTGCCTCGGAAAGGCAGTAGACACCTTGTTATTCATGTTGATCCACGGGATCATGGCAAGGGAGAGCAGGATGGCGATCAAAGCCACCCGGAAAACCACGATCGGATGCATTGCGATCAAACGGTTGATCAGGCTGGACATCCGGGACCACCAGGCATTGAACCCGGGCACCAGGGTGATGTCTCTTTCGCTGGCAAAGGTGAATATGACGGGTACGATACCAACCGTGATGAAAAAAGTTAACATGACAGCAAATGAAGCATTCAGTCCAAGCTGCCTGATCACAGGTAGTGGCGATGTGGCCAGGATCAGGAACCCAATTGCTGTTGTGAGTGAAGTGATAAAGATCGTAAGTCCAACTTCATTCAGGGCCGCAATCAAGGCATCCTTTCGTCGCCCGGTCGATCCGAGATGCTCCTCATATTTTGAAAACAGATGCACGACATCGGAAATGCTGACGATCATGATGAAGGTGGGGTATAATGTGGCATTCGTGTCCAGGATCCGGCCCGTCAGCACAAAATACCCCAGCACATTGATGGTGGATACGATAAAGATGACCAGCGGAATGACCGTCCCCCATACAGATCGGTACAGGAGCCAGAGCGTGATCAGAAAGATCACGACAACGAGGATGAGGGTTTTGATAAAATCGTGGTTTGCCAACCGGTTGTAGGTGACCTCCATGAACCTCCTGCCCGAAATAAAAACATTCTCGAATGTGTATTGTGCACCCAGTTCTTCAAGAGATCGCATGAGCCTGTCCCGTTCGGTAGAATTCATCGATGCCCTCAACTCTACAGTAAATGAAATCGCTTTCAAATCATCCGAAACAAGGTAATTTGTAATCCGCTCATCCCTTGAGATCCGGGCACTGTCCGAGGCCAGTTTCACTGGTTCATGGAGATGGATAAACGGGATCATGAGATTCCCGAAGGGCGTCCTTGCGGGTTCGGCAAGGGAAGTGAGCGAAAGTACATGTTGCACATCACTCAATGCGGAAACGGCCTGGCTGAAATCATGCACCTGGTTCAGGAATGCGGAGTCATAGATCCCCGCTTCCCTGGTTACGGCCACCGAGAGGAGATCATCATCGTTTCCAAAAATGGAAGTGACCTTTTCATAAAATTTCAGGTCGGGATCATGCACCAGAAAATTCCTCGAAAAGTCCTGGTGTATCCTGAGCTTCGGGAGCAGCATGAGCGACCCTATTGTGGTCAGCAAGAACAACCCCAGGAGAAGGAACCTTGACTGATATATGATGCGGCCAAACATGCTTGCTGATAAAAATAAGGTTCCAAAGGGTCATTCTCCTACGAATCGAATGCTTTTTCTGCTTCCATGGAGATGATATGTCCGGGCCTTGAAATCATCAAAACCCGGACATCGTCCATTCCGTAAGAACCGGAACCTCGGATTGACCCAAACTAACGCTGAACAATAAACCGGAGGATTTGACTGACCCCTTCAATTTTCAGCAGATACCAGCCAGGCTCGAGCTGTCCGATCGGGATTCCGCTTTTTTCCATCCCCGGACCAAGCCGGATCTCACCATGCAACACACAAGTACCTACCGCATCATGGATCTCGATCAGCCTTGAATCTTTACCTTTCAGGTCCTGTTCAATCGATACCAGGATAAAATCTGTCGCCGGGTTCGGATACACCTTCACTTTCCCTTTTCCTTTTGGGGCATGGCGTACAGAAGTGGTGCAAGCCGCACCCGAGGTATCCTTGTGCACGATCAGGACATTTTCAGCGAAATTGAAACACCCGTCCATGACAGGTGAATCCATTAGTGTATCACCAATCGTTTGCAATAAATCCGACTGGTAAGCAAGCCCGTATACTTTCGTAGTCCCGAATGTACCATCATCGAAATCAAATACCGGGTCATCGAGGATGGCCTGGATCACATCCGCTTCATCGGCAATCAAATAACCGTATAAGAAGGCATGCCCCGTGGATCTGAACAACAGGGAGTCAGTGGTTTCATCACGCACACAGATAGTGGTCACTTCCATCCCGTTTTCAAATGAGAGGCTGCCGCCAACAGCCGAATCATCGACGTACAAGTCCAATATCGTGATGCTGTCGCACCCTGTTGCCGAGACGCTGGTATCGAAATAGATGCCGGACTCATACACCCAATGACCGGCAAACAACCAAGTCTCACCGGCACAAATCGTTTCTTCCAATTTCATTTGTGGAACCGGCAACACCTCAACATTGAGTGTCACCGTGCTGTCACAACCATTTCTGGCTGTGAGCGTATGGATATATGTCCCCGGCGAATCAATCACTTCCTCATCAAATTGGACGGTTTCACCTGCACAGATGGTTTGTGACAGGCTGGTTTCTTCAAATGGCAGGACCTCCAGTTCGAGTACTGCGATACTGTCGCACCCGTTCCGGTCAGCGAGCGTATCGACATACATACCGGGTTCCGTCAACTCAGCCCCGTTGAACGAAAAAGTTTCATTGGCACAGATCTCCGTCCTGACCGTATCGGAACTGAACGGCAATACTGTCAGTTCCAGGTGCACCATGGTATCGACGCCCCCGTCATTTTCAATCAGGATATCGTATTCACCTGTCTCTGAGAAGGCTTTCCCATAGGCCAAAACGCTTTCGCCGGCACAGGCCAGCATAACAGTATCGATCACAGGAAAATCGAATCCCTGGATCTTCCAGTTGGCCGTGGCACGTCCCCCGGTGGCGATATAAAATGGAACGCTCTCACGCTTTGCAAACCCTTCGTGGGTACGCGTCACTGTTGTATCTTCTCCCCGGCCCGCAAAGAAATCGTAAAACACCATTGCATCACGAGTCAGCAATTCAGGGGACAGGATGATCGTATACAAATTGACTTCAGTCTGGGCATCACCGTGTACGGGAATCCTTTCACCAACAAGGCTTATCACATCTTCAATCGAATAAAGTGTTCCGGGCGCCTGGTATCCATCAAGCGAACCGGAAGATACGGCAGCTCTGATCTCGCTCTGGTTTGAAAAAACCATAAATGAATCCACTTCATTTGCACTGATCAAACCCATCAGGTACAAGTCCAGTGGGTGGTACCGTTTCTTCATGCCCGGATTATAGGTCAACCTGTATTCATCATCTGTGGGGATATATTCTATTTCATAATCAAAACTGAATAATCCCGGGCAAGGCCGATAGCCGCCATAGTCATAACTCATGACACCAGCTGCCATCTCGGAAAACAACCAGTGCGAACAACCACTGAATGGCCAGCCGAGGTATGCAGTCCATTGGTTTCCGATCAGGGAAGTCGTAGCTATGCTGGCACCATCAAAAAAGCCGCTTATCGGATAATAGTTCACCCCTTTGAACCTTTGAGGCACAGCAGGATCAGTGACGTCATTGAAAATTGGCAATCCAATCCCTTCAACAGCATTTCGCATGACCTGGTGATAAAAGGCCTTTTGTACAGATGGCAACCTGATCACATTTAAAAAGTCAACCTCACCGGATATGCCCAGGCTATCAAGAATTCTGAAAATCTCTGCAATATCCAGATTGCCTGGTGCACGGATGTTGATCACGTGAGGCGAAACCTGGACCCCCTCCTGAACTGTTGCGACTGGAACATCAGGCATGGCATTGGTGCGCAGCTCGGCAAACACATTGAACCTGTCCCTGACTGTTCCCTGATAGATCAACCTGCAGTATCCGACAAATGGCCGAAAAACATCTGTGGGGTCAAGTTCATTGAAAAAGACAGATGGTGCAATGAGTACAGTGTACATGCCATCATATGCAATCTCGTCGCCGTTTGTCCCGTCATCAAACATGGGGCGGTCCTGGCCGAAGACCTCCAGGATCACCTCTGTCACAGGGATTCTGGGCCGTACCTTAAACCGAACCGGTTCGGTGTCATTGATAGAAATGACATACGGGTCGAAATAGAATTTGTCCACAGCCTGGCTTGTCGCAAGCAAGGGTGAAAAAAGACACACGGATAGCGTTAGAAGAAAAACATGATAGAATGTTCTCATGACATGCGTTTTAGGGTCAAAAAATGTTCTCATATCCGGCATGCCCGCTGAAATCCGGAGAGGATACAGCAAGGCAGGGTATTCAGTGATGTTCGGCCATAATTTCTGTGCATTTGGAACCGGGAGTCAATGATCAAATGCGTACCTCCACATGATCCTGATCATTTACCTGCCTGTGCCGGTCAAAATGAGGGCGGGAGAAAAGCGGAATTTCGGGTATCTTGTCTGACCGATCATCCAATTTTCTGCACATGAAAGACAAGATCTGTATTTCTATGCATAAAAAAGGTTGACTTTCATTGTGGCTTACCTGCAACATGCAATGATAATACAACCTGAAAATATCCATACAAAACAACCATTTGCACCAGGAAAATCCCCAA
>JARQTN010000212.1 GCA_029976695.1 Lewinellaceae bacterium | reverse complement strand
AAAAGCGCCTGGAACTCAAGTTGAAAACATGCATGAGCGTTCAGGCTCCGGCTCTTGATGAATTGTATGTTGTAAACTTACGTTACCGGCACAAATCCTCCAGTCGATTTCCTTACCTTGAGAGAGAAGCCATGCATGACACTTTATATTTTATACAATACTTGACGATCCATGAATAAACGCTCATTTCTCAAAAAATCGGCAATCCTCTCGATCGGCGCGATCCCTTTTTTCTCACAACTGGATGAGATCATGAAGGCTTATCAACATCTTCCCCCAACAGAAATGGCCCGCAACGAAGACTTTTGGTCTCAGATCCGCGCAGGCTACCGGTTGAAACCGGATTACATCAACCTGGAAAATGGCTATTACTGCTTCATGCCACAGGATATCCTCGAACATTTCATTAGCCACGTCCGTGAAGTCAATTACCAGGGCTCATGGTATATGCGCACCACACAGTTTGAAAACAAGCGGAAGATGGCTGAAAAGCTCGCAGAACTGGCAGGCTGCTCACCGGGTGAACTGATCATCACGCGCAACACCACCGAATCACTGGATACAGTGATCAGTGGTTATCCCTGGAATCCAGGCGACGAGGCTGTCATGGCCGAACAGGACTATGGTGCCATGCTCAATATGTTTGACCAGGTATCGAGGCGCCATGGCGTGATGCTCAAAAAAGTATCAGTGCCGCTCCATCCGAAAAGCGATGAGGAGATCGTCGAACTCTATGAACAGGCAATCACACCCCGTACGAAACTCCTCATGGTCTGCCATATCATCAATATTACCGGCCAGATTCTGCCTGTCAGGAAAATATGTGATATGGCACATCGCAGGGGTGTTGAAGTCATGGTGGACGGGGCACATGCATTTGCACATATCCCGTTCAGGATATCGGATCTCAATTGCGATTACTATGGCACGAGCCTGCACAAGTGGCTCAGTGTTCCCCTTGGCGCCGGCTTTCTCTATGTCCGTAAACCGCAGATCAGGAAACTGTGGCCGATGTTTGCAGAATGGGGGAAAGAACCGGACGATATCTACAAACTCAACCATACGGGCACGCATCCGGTGCATACGGACATCGCAATAGCAAATGCAATCGCGTACTTTGAGCGCATTGGAGCTGAAAGGAAGGAAGCAAGGCTCCGGTATTTGCAGCGCTACTGGACGGACAAAGTCCGGGGACTGTCCCACATCCAGCTCAATACGCCAAAAGAATCCCACCGGTCCTGCGCCATCGCAAATGTGGGGATCCGGGGAATCAAACCCGCAGATCTTGCCAAAACATTGCTTGAAAAATATGGGATCTGGACGGTTGCTATCGATGGGGCAGGAGTCAGGGGTTGCCGGATAACACCAAATGTCTATACAACCCTGGAGGACCTGGATGCCCTGGTCAATGCATTGATCGAGATGGGTTAAAAACGCCCTTTCAAGGATAGCACAAGATTTCTGCCTGCAGCTGTAATCCCGGAGCTATAGGGCCTGTAACGCTTGTCCAGGATGTTTTCAAGGCCCAGGGTGAATTCGAGGAATTTCCCGAATTCGTAGCTCCCCCGTATATTCAGTGTCATCCAGCCGGGGGACCAGGGGTTTCCGCTCGCATCCTTCGCGTAGATAAATTCCTTGTCACGTTCTGATTCGGTAAGGCGGTCATATGGAACCGCTGCATTGAAGACCATCGATGTTTCAAGCCGGAACCTGTTTTTCCTGTAATCCGCCCTGAGTAGTCCGAATGCAGGCGGTGCATGCCGGGATGCACTCACAGAACCGTCATCCAGCTCTTCCTCGCCACGCTGGAAATTGAACCGGCCCGCAAAACCGATTCCGGATACAAACCGGTAGTCCATGCCGATCTCGATGCCATATACGTTTGCCTTTGCGGCATTCTGGATGGCCTGCACCTGGGAAAGCTCCCCGTCATACATGATGCTGTCCATCCCGTTGAGCTGAAAATCACGGCGTACGAGCGCATTGTCCAGCCATGTATAGTAGGCATTCAGGAAGATGGATGACTCCGCAGAAAGGAGGTATGTAGCGCTCACCTCGGCATTGTATGCATATTCCGGCCTTAGCGATGCATTCGGGACAACAAGGTTGCCAGGAGCAGAGTCAAAGACCTTGCCGACATCATCAACATTCGGGGCCCTGAAACCACTAGCCAGGCTGCCGCGAAGGAGCCAGTTTGCCCCGGGTTCAAATACGAGCCCTAGTGTCCCGGTCAGGGCTCCGTTGCTCAGTTTCGCCTCCTCAAACGGAAACGGGAAATAAGCCAGGTCAAATTGGGCATCCAGGGAAACGATGTTATAGCGCAATCCCCCCTGAAATGTGAGTTTCTCATTCAGCTGCCTTTTGTAAGTAAAATAGGCTGCATATGACTGGTAGTCAGACTCCGGATACCTTGAAGATGTTTCGGATCTTTCGTTCGTGCGGATATGTTCAACCATTCCGGTCGAGTTTACCTTATTGTATACTGCCTCGAGCCCGTAGTAGATCTCATCCGTGGCATTGATGGATTTCTGGAAATCGAGGTTTGCCGTGAATACATCCACCTGTTCTTTTCTTTCCTGACGCAAAAGGCTGTTGAAATCGCGGTCAATCCTGCTTTCTCCGAAATTCTGGTACCCGATTTTCAGGGATGTTTGGTCATAAAACCTTGAATCTGCCTGGTGTGATACATGGAGGTTGTGCATCATCCACTGTTGTGGCCCGTAATACCATTCTGCGCTTACCGGAAGGCCATTCCTCGTCCTGATCAACCGGTCATACCTGGGGACATCGCCTGTGGTGGAATAATGAAAGCCATATTCGATATCCCAGTTTTCGCTGGGCGTATACCTGAGTTTCTGGAGGAGGTTCACCTGGTGGTACCCTGAAGGGACCTGGACTTCCGGGTTGTCATTTTCGATGACTGCATCCTCTCCGTTCAGGCGTTCCACATAGAATGGCCTGAGGTATTCATCGGGTCCCCGTGTGCCCATCTTCTGATCTCCATAATCGGTATAGGTCAGGGAAGTAACAGATCCCCAGTTGCGACCACTGAAACGGAAATCGACGTGCCCGGTCTTTTCGGTATTCGCTGAAGCGTATCGAAAAGCCGCATTGACCTTTGTATTGACCTTGTCGGAAAAACTGATCCACGGTTCGAGTGTCTGGAAACTCATCACCCCGCCAATCGCATCCGAGCCATAGATCACTGAACCGGGGCCAAAAAACACCTCGGCCCCCTCGATGGAAAAAGGATCCAGGGAAATGACATTCTGAAGGTTTCCGCTGCGAAAAATGGCATTGTTCATCCTGACCCCGTCCACCACGATCAGGATCCTGTTAGTTGAAAATCCACGGATCATTGGACTGCCGCCACCCAATTGGCTCTTCTGGATAAACACTTCCCCTGAACTCCCCAACAGGTCCGCTGCGGTTTGTGGATTCTGGAAGCGTACTTCATTTGCACTGATGGATGAGATCCTCGCGGGTACTTCTTTCTTTGATTGTTCCCAACGGGATGCAGAAATGACAACCTGGTTCAGGTTAATGGAAGCAGGTTCGAGGGAAAGAATGTGGGATTGGCCTGCCAGTTTTGCCATTGATACCGTTACCGGTTTGTATCCAATAAGGCTGAAATATAGTGAGTCAAATCCCTCAAACGGGGAGATGTCAGCCTTTCCGCGAAAATCGGTGAACAGGAATGCAGAAGTGTCCTGCGACATGATCGTAACCGCTTCGAGGGGTTCTTTTGTCTCTTTGTCAAAAATGGTGATTGTCTGGGCATGAACCATTGATATGGCAAATACCCATGCCAGCATGGCTAAATATTTCATTCTTGATGATCATTTAATGCATTGCGAATTTGAAAGCTCCTTTCTTTAAGGAAGGACGGAATCTTCAAACCATGCAGTCAGGGGGTGGGGTTGGCGGCTCGTGTGTAAAAATGTGCTGAAATGCTTTTGTATAGGCAGGTGTAGGTTGAACCGCAATTGTCTTGCAATCCAATGAAAATCCGCACCCGGGAATATCAAGCTGTATCTTGTATGGTGTTGGTTGCTGTTTTGTTTGCAGGGGTATTGGTACATCTTGCAGGTTGCTGTCCACGGATGGGTTTTTTAATACAAACAGCATGCTGTCTTTTTCATCCGGCCAACAAATGACTTCGAAGCCGCCAGAGGAGACATTGATTGCTTTGACATCATACATCTTTCCCGACCATTCAAATTCTTTTTCGTGTTCCCATTCAAGGGAGGCAAATTCTGCTTCGGAAAAATGCAATGTCACGAGTTCATGGTCGAGCCGGTTGGAACTGATCTTGGCCTGTATGTGATGGCGGTGCAAAAACTGGAAGAAGTGGATCAGCAGTTGGCCAGAGGCAAAGGGCCCGCAAATGGAAATGCATAATATGATTGCCCAGAAATTTCGCATCCCTTCAAAGATACATTCATTTTTCGGCGATGCCTCTTGAGATCAGCGTATAGATTTCTTTCCAGAGCGGATGCCCTTCGAGGAGTGTTTCATGTGTTTCAATGGTTTTCAGGTCTCGACGGATGGCCGGACCTGTTTGTGCCGCAGCCGGCGGTATGAAGTCCAGTTTGCGCAATGTCTGATCCATCAGTGGTCTGAGGAGTTTGAAATCCAGGCCTTTCGTCACACAAATTTCTTCTGCAATAGAAAAAAGATGTGTTGGGAAATTGTTGACGAAAACAGCAGCAAGGTGCAAATGTGCTTTCTGGTCTTTCGTGATCCCGGTAATCCTTTTTGCGGGAATGGTATCCGCCAACGTAGTCAACCTGCCGAGATCTGTCTTGTTTCTGGCATCGATCAGGATCGGCACTTCAGACATGTCTACGGGGATGCCCCGGGTGAAGGTCTGCAGGGGGTAGAAAACCCCGGCATGTGTGATTTCTTCCGGAAATATATCCAGCCCATGGACACCAGATGTGTGTACGAGCATTGCGCTTTCTCCAATAACACCCGGGAGGGAATGAACGAACTGTTCGATGGAATCATCCGGGAGTGCACAGAGATAGAGCGTGCTTGACCTGTTCATCTCACCGATGCTGCAATTTGAACGGGCATTGACGATATTGGCAAGTTCCATTGCGGTATCCTCATTCCTGCTGAAGACCTCGACGATCTGGTGCCCTGCATTGTGCAGGCTAGTCGCCAGGTGGTAAGCTACATTTCCGCTTCCAATGATCGTAATGCGCATGTTATGGTATGGGTTTTCTGGCTCTGGTGTACATGCTCAAGAAGAGCCCCGCCATCATCATCACCGTACCCAGCCAAAACAGGTTGATGCCTGGAAATTCTATGACTTCCATCACGATCAGGTCGTCCCTCGGAACGCGCTCGGCGATGCGCAGCGTCACAGGTTTGTTCATATCGGGGTCAACGGCAGCTTCGAAATAGAAGGTTTCCGAGACCGGATCTATGTTGGTAAACCTGAGGTGTATCCCCCGGGAAGGTGAATATGCCTTCAAATGATAGGGGATATTGCCGCGGATAAAAAAGAGCGGCCTGAGTGTGTCAATACCGGGCAGGTTCCGGTTTTGCACCGTGATGATGGCATTGAGTGCCACGTCTTCCTCTTCAGCGATGTAATCTGGATGACGTGCAATTCTGTCCAGCTGGATGAGCTGATAGACAATGCCATCAATCTCTTTCGTCTCGCCCTGTTGGAGGGTGAAGGCTTGATACGCAAGTGAATCCTCCGGGGTATACACCCGGTTGAGGCCATCATCCGGCAGCTCCAGCCTGAGGTTCAGGTCATTGACCTGGGCGGGAAAACGGTAGAGCAGTGCCTGCCTGGCAACAAGCCCGGGGGCGGCATGGTGCCATTCCTGCTGGCCAGGTTTGCGCGCTTTCACGGATACTGAAAATGCCAGGTCTCCGGGTCTGCGATCATATTCAGGATCCCGGACCTGCATCACGAGATCATCAATGACAACTGCTGCTGTTTGAAGGGTTAGGGTATCTCCCGGACGGATCAGGTAATCGTGGAAATCAAGATTCTCCTCCTGTTTCCGGCCTTCCTCGGCATCCATTTGCGCAGCTGGCAGTGCGTGGATATACGAAAAGATATCCCTGCCCAGGTAGTGCTTCGTATCCGGATTGCTTGCACTTACCTTTGTAAATTGTTTGTCGTACATGACATTGGGAAGCAGGGTGAATGCTTCCACGGTGTCCCCGTCCGGATCCACGCGTTTGTAGTCAACGAGGAATTTCCTGGTTTGGCCGATGATGGTATCTTTCCGGTATGTGACCCAATATCCCTCCATGAACATGGGCTTCCCCTGGATCAGTACGATATTGTTCCGCGCATCGACATCGTCGAGCAGGGAGGCCTGGGCAAATTCATTTCTTGAAATTGTCCTTTTGTTCGTGCCGCTGGCAAGTACGCCAATAAGCATGAGGGCAAAGCCCAAATGTGCCATGGGCGAACCGATCGATTTCCAGTTTGCCCGCAAAAACCTCACGATATAATCCACGTTTGAGACCACAGCAAAAGTGGCGGCGCCCAACAAGACGGCATTTTGCCATGTGAATGTGTCAATCCACAGCCTGATTAGGATGAAGAGCGCGATACCTCCGATGGTGGAGATCAGCAGGTGTCCGGCCAGCCGCCGCTGGTATGTTTCCCAACTACGGCCACCGTAACGAAGGACTTGTGCGATGCTCGAAAGGAAAGCAACGAACACGGCGATCCAGAGCTGGTACCGGTTGAAGTGCGGCTCCGGGTCCACGGGCATGGACCTGTGGAGGTGCGACATGTCTTTGCCAACAAGGAATCCAATGCCGTCAAATATCTTGTTGTATACAGGAATCGAAGTCGTGAATGTGATCAGGATGGCCGAGAAGAGCAGGATCAGGGTGCCAATGAACATCCAGAATTCCCGGGTCTGGAGTTTTTCTTCTTTTTCAGGCGCGGGGATCTGTTTCCACCTCCTGGCGAGCATCCAGGTGCTGAGTGCACTAAAGATGAGGATGAACAGGACCAGTTGCCATTCCAACCCCATTTCGGTAAATGCATGTACGGATTCATCACCGAGTACACCACTCCTGGTCAGGAATGTGGAGTAGATGATCAGGACAAATGAGAGCAGATAAAAGAAAAGGGTTGCCTTGATAGAGTAGCCGGTGCTTCTTGCGATCAAATTTCCATGAATGCCGGCTAGCAGGATCAGCCAGGGGACGAGCGACATGTTTTCCACAGGGTCCCAGGCCCAGTATCCGCCGAAGTTCAGTGCTTCGTATGCCCATGCGCCGCCCATGACAATTCCAGTGCCCAGGATCCCTGCCGAGAAGAGGGCCCAGGGAAGGACGGGTTTCAGCCAGGATTTGTATTCTTTCATCCAGAGGCCTGCCAGTGCAAAGCTGAAAGGGATGGTAACAGAGGCAAACCCCAGGAACAAGGTCGGCGGGTGGATCGTCATCCAGTAGTTCTGGAGCAGCGGGTTCAATCCATTCCCCTGTATCATGGACAGGTAATCCGGGTTGTTGAAGATCGGGGCATCCATCGTGTCCCGCAACAGCAGGAACGGACTACTTCCCAGTTTGAAAGCATCTGTGAAGTAGACACCGATGATCATGGAGTTGATGATGACCTCTACAAAGGCGATCGTGGCCATGACAGGAGGCTCCCATTTTCCCTTGTTGAGCAGGATGATGCCCCCAAGGACGACATGCCAGAACATCCAGAGCAGGAAACTGCCTTCCTGGCCCTCCCAGAATGCGCTGAAGATATATCGCATGGGGAGATCTTCGGAAACGTGTTCCCAGGCGTATCTGTACTCGTACATCTGGTTGATCATGATGAAGAAGATCAGCCCGATGATTGCCAGTACACTGATGGTATGGATCAGGAAGTTCGTCCGGCTAAAGGCGAGCCAGCCTTTATCGTAGCCGGCATCTGTCCGCAGGTTGGTCGTTTTCAGATAGCCGATCGCAGAAAGCAATGCACTGACAAACCCCAGGATGACCAGAAAATGGCCAAGTTTCCCCGGGAGCAATTGTTCACCAATATAGCGGAGTTCCTCCATTTGAGCGTCCGGATCTGGTTGATACTGGTTACAGGGAGCCCCTGAGGGAAATTTCTTCTTCCTTGTACTTGGAAGGGCATTTCATGAGCAGGTCCTCGGCGATGAAGGTGTCATCCTTCAGTTTGCCGATCAGTACGATCTGCTCCGAAAGCTCAAAATCCTGCGGCTTTGCCTTCAGGAGGACGACCTGGTGTTCTTCGCCTTCCATATCCTTAACATAGAAGCTGAAATAATTGGGATCCTCTTCCGGGTTGTAATACATCTCCTTGTCCTTTGCCAGCTGACCGACGACCTTCACTTTCTTGTCGGATTGCCTTGCATCGGCAAATGAACTGTAGGTGCCCATGTCCTTTGAGGCGGAAATGAGCAGCCCGATGGCTACCACCATGATTCCTATTGCGATGAAATGAATTTTTTTCATAATATATCGTCTAACAAATGTGTTGAATGTCCTGTTCTTTTAACAAATTTACGGTTCTTTCAATTGATGGGGTATCCCGGCTCGATTGTTTTACCGAAATCCTCGCCTGTTCATGGATTATGTCGCACATTTACATAACGCAAATATCTATCAAAAGAACACGCGTGTCCTGAGTGATGTTCAGCTTTCTGTCAGCAGGGCTGAATTTGTCTACCTTATTGGTAAAACGGGCGACGGGAAAAGCAGCTTGCTCAAGACATTGTGGGCGGAACTGCCCCTGCGTGAAGGGGCCGGTAGCGTAGTCGGATTTGATCTGGCCGACATCCGTCAAAAAGATATTCCGCTCCTGAGGAGGAAGATCGGGATGGTTTTCCAGGATTTTCACTTGTTCAGGGACTGGACCGTAGAAGCAAACCTTCGTTTTGTCCTAGAGGCTACTGGGTGGAAAAAGGGAACGCAAATGGATCAGCGTATCCACGATGTCCTCGATAAAGTCGCTCTCGCGCACAAATTAAAGGAAAAGGCGTTCAAACTTTCCGGGGGTGAGCAGCAGCGCGTTGTGATCGCACGAGCCATGCTCAACAAACCCGCCCTGATGCTTGCAGATGAGCCAACGGGCAACCTGGATCCGGATACGTCGGATCAGATCCTGTACCTGTTGCGTGATTTCGCCATCGAGCATGACACAGCCGTATTCATGGCAACGCATGATTACCGGATCATCGAAAAGTTTCCCGGCAGGGTGTACAAGGTGGAACAGGGCCGTGTTTATGAACTCGATGAATAATGGTGGATGCAATCCGGGAGGTGCCGGCACGTGTGATCAAGGGACATGGAGTGGCCTCCGGCAGGGGGAATGACATCCGGTATCCGGCAGGGACGCTGGCACTCCAGATGCCTTTCTTCCGTAAACAGGGACTTGACCTCTCCGGATATTACCAGGGTACGTTAAACCTCGATATCACCCCGTACCGGTTTGCATACGGTAAGGCAGACTTTTTCTTTGAAGGCGTGGACTGGTCTCCACACATTTCGCCGGAAAATTTCCTGTTTTTCGGTGTTACGCTGCTTTTCAGGGACCAACAGTATGACGGTCTTGTCTATTTGCCCGATCCCGCGACAAAAACGGATCACCCCCAGCCTGCAAACATGCTCGAAGTCATGATGCCCCGGATCATTGGCATTGGATACGGGGATGAGGTGCTTATCACTTCAACCGGAGACGGGCTCCGCTTTTGTAAACCCTGAATGGCTGCCTATTCCATGAGCTTGATGGCTTCCGGGACATTATCCACCGGGTATTTACAGACTTTATCCTGGCAAACATAGATCAGCGTTTTGCCTTCCTGCAGTTTTTCCTTCAACAATTCGAGCGTGCCTTCATTTGACCCACCCAGGAGGATCTTTTGTGGTTCGTAGCCGGAGAGGAATGTATCCCTCAGATTGCCCGCCTCACTGCCCACGATGGCAATTTCATAGGGCGGGTAGACATGATCCAGGATGAGCCGGCACCAGTTGGAATAAAACTGTGGCTGGCGGGTCTCCAGGATCTCGGGCAACATGCGCGAAAGCATTGCCTTTGACTGGTCCAGGTACACCTGGTCGTAAAAATAGAGGCCCAGCCGGTAAAGGTTGTGCGCCATCGTTGAATTTGAACCCGGGATCACATTGTCTCCAGTATCCATCCTCCGCGCGATCAGGGCAGGATCAAGATCCGACGTATAGTAGAACATCTGGCTGATGGAATCCAGGAAATGTGTTCTCGTGTAGTCCGTGAGCTTCTTCGCCAGGTACAGCCATCCTTCGTCAAATGTTGCCTGGTAGAGGTTGATAAAAGACTCGACCGTAAATGCGTAGTCATCCAAAAAGCCATTGATCGTAACTTTCCCATCCTTGAAATTCCGGCTCACCCTGCCGTCCTTGGAGATCATATGTTCTTTCAGGAATCTGCCGGTTTTGATGGCCTGGTCGCGGTATTTTTCATCCTGGGTTGCCCCGAATGCATCGATGAGCCCGGTGATCATCAGGGCGTTCCATGCAGTAAGTATTTTATCGTCCAGGGCCGGGCGCACTCTCTCTGACCTTGATTTGAGGAGCCGGGTACGCATTTCACTGAATTTTTCAATGGCCTTGTCAGGGGGGATCTGGTACCTTTCCGCAATCTCCTCCAACGGGTGTTGCACACGCAACACATTCTTTCCGTGTTCCCAGTTGCCTCCATCCAGGATATCATAATATTCCATGAATGCCTGCGCTTCAATGCCAGTGCCCAGGATGTCTTTCATTTCAGATTTCGTCCAGACATAGAATTTACCCTCCTCGCCTTCGCTGTCCGCATCAAGAGATGAATAAAAAGCACCTTCAGGGCTCTTCATTTCCCTTTCCAGGAAATCAACTGTTTCCCGCACGATCTCGAGGTAGCCTTCTTCTCCAGACCATTTGTATGCCTTGGCATAGAGGGAAACCAGCTGGGCATTGTCGTACAGCATTTTCTCAAAATGGGGGATATGCCAATCCGCATCCGTGCTATACCGTGCAAAGCCGCCTCCCACGTGGTCATAAATGCCTCCCTTTGCCATTTCGTTGAGTGTTGTCCTGACTGCTTCCGCTGCCCCGGGAAACCCGTCTTCCGCCGACACCTGCATGAGATACCTGTAATTATCCGAAACGGGAAATTTTGGGGCGCCGCGACGTCCGCCCTTTTCCATATCCACGCGTGACAGGAAGTCCTGGTTGATGCGCTCAAGCTCATCGCCGGTAAACGCATTTTGGGGCTTTCCGGCTGGCAGCATACCTGTGCTCTGGATCCCCTTTGCTACGTTTTCAGCATACTCGGCCAGTTTCTCGGGTTCATCCTGATAGACTTCGATGAAATACCGCAGGATGCGCAGCCACTCATTTTTCGGGAAATATGTCCCGGCCCACACAGGTTTACCATCCGGTAAAGCGATCGCATTGAGCGGCCAGCCGCAGCTTTTGTCGCTGATCATCTGGCATGCCGTCATGTAGACATCATCCACATCGGGTCGCTCTTCCCTGTCGACCTTGATGCTGACAAAGTGGTCATTCATCAGCCTGCTTACCGTAGTGTCCTCAAATGATTCTTCCTCCATCACGTGGCACCAGTGGCAGGCGGCATATCCCACACTGATGATGAGCAATTTCTTTTCTTGCGATGCCTTGTCAAGGGCTTTTGTTCCCCAGGGAAACCAGTTGACCGGATTATGTGCATGCTGAAGCAGGTACGGGCTCGTTTCATTGATCAGTGCATTGGTATGTGCAGGCTTATCCTGCCCCTGGCTCGACTCCGGTGAGCCGCATTGAAAAAAAAGAATGCATCCAAGCAGGAACGCGCGCGCGGAAATGGCTGTTTTCATGATGCAAATGTAGGATACAAACGCAATTTTCAGGTCATAATGAAAAGGATACAATCAATTTACATATGAAATTTTTTGTACTTCATGGATTATATATAATTTAAAGCGAATTCTTTAAGTATTAGGTTTACTGCTTATATCAAAATTTGATACCATGGGCTGGAGAAGACTCAATGGAAGGCCGATCGAGGGGGATATCAAAACTGTTGTGCGCAATACGATCCTCATCGAGCAATCAAAAGGGCACAATCTCAAGATCTGTATCGGCACGGATTCACAAACGCGCGGCGATACCGTTGAATTTGCCACGGTCATCGTGTTCATTCGCGAAAAGAAGGGCGGATTCATGTACATTCAGAACGCCAAATCAAACAAACCCATGGGATTGCGTGAACGCATGATCCTCGAGGTTGGCAAATCGGTGGAAATCGCATACCAGCTGTGTGATGTCCTGGATGAAATGAATGTCCCCCTTGAGGTGCATGCGGATATCAATACGGATCCGCATTTCAGGTCAAACGTGGCATTCAAGGAGGCCATGGGCTATATCATGGGGATGGGCTTTGTTTTCAAGGCCAAACCGGATGCCTTTGCGAGCACCTCGTGTGCGGACAAGGTGGTCTGATTTCCTGCCGCCAGGCTCGTTTTATCGGTACAGGACGTGATTCAGTCGTCTATTGGGCGAATTGGTAGAACAGTGTTTGAGTATCTGCCGTATTTCATTTATTATTGCCGCTAAATTCTGCCGGGAACTCCCTTTTCCCGGCATCCATTATTTTTTTCTAAAACAATCGTTTCATGAAGTATGCATATTTCTTTTCCCTGGTGCTTTTTGTGTTTTGTGCAGGCAATGCTCTGGGGCAGATGAACAAGATCGATTTTGTGGAATACGATCTCGATAATGGCCTCCATGTCATTTTGCATGAAGACCATTCAACGCCTATCGTAGCGGTGTCCGTCATGTACCATGTCGGTTCGAAGAACGAGAATCCGGAGCGGACTGGCTTTGCCCATTTTTTTGAACACCTGATGTTTGAAGGCTCCGAGAATATCGAGCGTGGTGAATTTGACAAGTATGTCATGAAGGCAGGGGGCACGTTGAATGCCAATACCTCCTGGGACCGGACGTATTACTATGAAATCTTGCCTTCCAACCAGCTGGAGCTGGGCCTTTGGCTCGAGTCTGAACGGATGCTGCATGCTGTCGTGGACCAGAAAGGGATCGAAACCCAGCGGGAAGTTGTGAAAGAGGAGAGACGCCAGCTCGTGGATAACCAACCCTACGGATCCATGGCTGAGGAATCCTTCAAACGCGCATACAAGGAACATCCTTACAAGTGGCCCATTATTGGTTCTATGGAACACCTGGAGGCAGCAGAAGAAAATGACTACAAACAGTTTTATGAAGATTTCTACGTGCCGAATAATGCCGTGCTTTCCATTGCCGGAGACATTGATATCAAACAGGCAAAAAAGTGGATCGAACAATATTTCGGGCCCATTCCGAAAAGTAAAAACCCGGTCTACCGTCCAAACATTACGGAGCCGCCGCTTGGCGGGGAGGTCCGGGATACTATTTTTGACAATATCCAGTTGCCTGCTGTCGTGCAGTTGTACCGTATCCCTGCCCAGGGTACGCCGGACTATTATGCGGTTGACATGTTAACCCAGTTGTTGTCCCAGGGGCAGAGTTCAAGGCTGTACAAGGCGCTTGTCGACGAACAGCAAAAAGCACTCTACGCTGGAAATTTTCCGGTCGCACTTGAGGACCCGGGTGTTGCACTCTCATTCAGCATTACGAATATGGGGGTCGATCCTGCTGATCTGGAAGAAGCCATAGACGCGGAAGTGCAGAAGGTACAGGAGGAA